>JASFUJ010000175.1:0-6642 GCA_050050355.1 Acidobacteriota bacterium | reverse complement strand
GGAGAGCACCCTCGATCACTCGCTTCGCGGCAAGCCGTGGCTTCCCGACCTGTACCGCGAGATCCTGGACCGGATCCGGACGATCGAGTCGCCGGAGTTTCGCTACGCGGTGCTCGCGGGCGACCTGTACATCGTGGCCACCTGGAAGAGTGTCGCCCTGGCCATGCGCGACCTGGCCGACCCCGGGTGGAAAGGGTTCTATCTCGAGATGATCCGGGCGGCGGGCGAGATCGCCCCGGGCCCGGCGCGCCTGGCCGCGTACCTGGGGATCGCCGAGCAGGCCTTCGGCGACGACGAGATCCACCGGGAGCTGCAGGGCGCCCCGTGGCTCGCGGCCGCCCTGCTCCGGACTCTGAACGGGGCGCTCGGCGCCCTGGGCGAGGCCTACGACGAGCTGTCGAACGGGGACCGGAAGGAGGCCACGCGACACCTGGCCCAGAGCATCCGGCTGCTCGATTCCCGGATCGGCGCCGGACCGGCGGGCGAGACCCGGGAGCGGGTGCCGGACGAGGTGCTGCGGGATGCGTTCGAACGGTCGAGCGCCCTGACCGAGGAGACCTACGTGGAGCGGTTCCCGTTCTCCGACGATGAGCGGTACTCGTTGATTCCACGGCTCGCCTTCCTGGAGTGCCTTCTCCGCGAGATGGAAGGGCGCGGTGCGGCGTCGCTCGACGCCCTCTTCGAGGAGGCGATCCGGGCGATCCTGCGGGTCCGGGCTTCGTACCAGGCGGAGCTGTGGCGGGCTCTGATCCGGGTGCTGTCCACCGCCGAGATCACCCCGGAGGAGAGGAGCCGTCTGTACGGCCGGATCCTCGATTCGGACCTGCCCGCGCCCGTGCAGCAGGCGGCCCTGTCCTCGCTCGTTCTCGCCCTCGGCCGGGACGACCGGATCGACGAGGCGCTGGAGCTCGCCGGCCGGCTCGACGCACCGGACGAAGAGTACGAGCGCCTCTGGAACCTGGCCATGATGCAGCCGGAGCCGGATCCGCGAATCCAGGGCCGGCTCCGGGAGCTGGCCGCCGCGCTGGGCCGGGACGTTCACGGGCCGGAGGCCGCGGGATCCGGCGCGGCGCGGAGCCGGGACCCGCGCGACTACGACTTCGACGTCGCCATCTCCTACTCGGGTGCCGACCGGGGCATCGCCGAGCAGCTCGTCACCAGCCTCCGGGACAAGGGGCTTCGGGTCTATTTCGACCGGGACTTCCAGGAGGAGCTGTGGGGCCGGCGCCTGGCCCCGGCCCTGCGCCGCATCTACGGCAGCCGCGCCCTCTACTGCATCCTCCTGCTCTCCGAGACCTATCCCCGGAGCTCCTGGGCCCGGCAAGAGTACGCCGTCTTGCGGGAGCGTGCGGACGAGGAGGGGGAACCGCACCTGATCCCCGTGCTGCTGGACCGCGAGAAGAAGCCCGATCTCGAGGGCCTCGACCAGCTCGCCTACATCGATTTCCGAGAGATCGGCCTCGAGGGGCTGTCGAAGATGGTCGTTCGACGGGTCCTGGGCGCCGGGCGCTGAAGCCGTAGACGGCGAAGCCGCGTGCCGTGGGTCGCCGGCCGGCCCTGGCTGCATGCCCTGAAGGGCCTTGCTCGCTCGGATTCGGAGCGGGTCTCGGGTTGCGTGGACCCGCAGTGCGCGATCCGCACCGGCGCGCCGCGCCCGGTCGCCGATTCGGGCGATTCTCGAAATAGTTGTTCCGTTTCCTTCACACAGGTTCGAAGTCCGAGGGAGATAAATAGAGAGATTGCGAATTGACACAAAGGAGATCTGTGATGAGATCTGTCGTGAAGGCTGCGTTCGTCTTGCTTCTGGGCGGAGCTCTGTTGCTGCCGTACCCTCTCGTGGCCGTTGCTCGAGGTGGGGAAGACGGGCGGCGTATCGAGCTCGGTGACGAGTTCCCCCGGCTGGAGGTCCGGGGTGGTCTCTTCTCCGGGCGTCCGTGCGACGAGGAAACTGCCACTGTTTGCCTCCCAGACGAATGCGAGATCGACTACTCCCGGACCCACAGCACTCCGGTGGACCAAGGCCCCGGAGTGGGGATGGGCGAGCCCGGCTTCGGCGTTTTCGTCTCGAGCGTGAACTCTCCGGGGAGGCCTGCCACGGCGGTGCATCGGCTGAACCCGGAGACGAAGTGCCTCACGTCGACCGTCCGGGTGTGCGCCCAGAGGCGGCAGGGGGCGGTGTATGAAGGGCGCCACGTGATCTACGGCGTCTGCGAGGAGGACGGCGGCGACGGCGGGGAGACTCCGGAACCCGGAGAACCGCCGGGTCCTCCGGGCGGCCAGTGCTGCGGCCTCCCCGTGCTGGCGGCCGCTGGCTGCTGTCCGGAACCCGAACCGGAAACCTGCACGTTCGAGGTGCGCCTCGCGGAATCCGACGTGGTGCGCCAGGACGCCTTCGACGGGAAGGCGGAGTTGCAGGTCACCGGATACGCCAACGGCGAGACGGCGACCCACCCTTCCGGATCGTCGTGGTTCATCCATCACCGCAAGTGGGGCTGGCTGCCGATCAACAAGCTCATCACGCGGGTCGAGGTGGAGAAGGGCACCGAGCGGATCGTGGACGTGATGGCCGAGGGGATCGAGGCGGACATCGCCGGAGGCGGGAGCCCGGAACATGGGGCGTCCGTCGCTGGTCGGTTGGTTCTCGCCTGTGACCGTTCGGTGGAGCCGGCGACGGTCCGGATCGACTTCCATCGGCTGAAGACGGGCGCTGGAGACATCATCCCCAGCACGCTCGAGGTCGACGTCCGGTTCCGGGCCTACCAGGTTACCCCCTAGACGGATCTTCATTTAGCGAGAACAACCTAACTTACTGATTGAAAAGAACTTAAATCCTGACCAATCCTCCGCGTACTGGGTACAGCTACGGCCGCAGGCCGAGCAGGGAGAAGGCCCTGTCCTGGAGGGGGGTGCTCTGCGAGAGCTTGTCGAACGGCTCGCAGGAGGCGAAGCGCGGCTGGACCTGGCTCTTGGTCAGCCGGGAGAGGACCTGGAGCAGGGTGCGGAAGCTGTGGACGGGGAGCCCGTCGGGAGTGCGCTTGGTCTTGGTCTTTTCGAGGGCGCTGGGGACACCTTGGCCGGGGCGACGACGGAGACGCGCAGGGCTTCGGCCTCGGCCTTGTCCTCGTCGTCGAACAGGAGCGGGGCGAGGCGCTCGCGCAGGTGCCACTCGACGTAGTAGGCGAGCATGCACAGGAAGATGCGGGCCCGGACCCGCTCGGCCAGGTAATGATAGATCGGGCGTACGTGTAGATCCACGGTCTTGGAGCTGCGGAAGGCCCGTTCGACGACGGAGAGGCCCTTGTAGGCGCCCACGACCTGCTCGGCGCTCATCGCGGTCTCCGGCACGCTGGTGCGTACCACGTAGATCCCATCGAGCGCCGCCTCCTGGGCGATCTTGTCCTCGTCGCGCCGGTAGCTGAAGCGGGTCTCCGTGATCTCGAGCACGAAGTGCTTACCCACCTTGAACTTGTCGCGGACCTTGCCGACCCGTAGGCCGATGGCGTCCTTGCCTCGGAGCTTGCGCTTGGGCCGCTCCGGGAGAGGTGCCGCTCCGGGAGAGATGCCACCCCCTTTGCAGATCGATCTCGCATCGACCCCGACTCCGGGGGCTCTCGGGGGCACCGTCACATGGCTTCACCCAGGGCCTGCTGACCTCGGTGAACGGCTACGCGCCATCGATCGGCATCCCAACGGGATGATCTCCAAGGTGGCGCACGCCAACGGCGTCGACCGGCTGCGGTCGGCGGCTCCGGCCGGCCCCGTATACTCGGCCCGCCATGCGTCCACGGTTCGATCCCCGGGAGGGCTCCCTGGCCCTCGAGCTCGACGATCTCGAGGCGGTCGAGAGCTTCCTGGACGGCGCCAGGAGCCAGGATGGGTTCCTGCTGGCGCTCCCCGAGGAGCCGCACCGGGGGACCGAGCTCGCGGTCACGCTGACGGCGCCCGGCGGCTTCGAGCTGGCCTTCCGGGCGACGGTGCTCCACGTCTTCGGTCGCGTGCCCGGCGCCGGCGGGGGAGGTGAGTACACGGCGGCCTTCCAGATGGCCGACTGGGGGCAGGCCAAGCGGATGGAGCTGCGGCGCAAGCTCGGGCAGGCCCGGAGCGGCGCCGGCGACGGAGAAGGGGGGGAGGCGGCCGAGTCCGCCGGCGAGACCCTCGGCGCCTCGCCCATGTTCCGGATCCAGAAGATGACCCCGCCGCAGAAGGCACGCCTGGCCCTCAAGGCGAACCGGACCGAGCGCCAGATCCTGCTGCGCGAGACCTCGCCTCAGGTGATGATGGGCCTGCTCAACAACCCCCACGTGGACTCGGACGACGTGCTCCAGATGATCAAGTCGCCCTACGTGCCCGGCGGCATCCTGAAGCGGGTCGCCGGGGACCGGCGGTGGGTCCAGAACCGGGAAGTCCGCCTGGCTCTGGTGCGCAACCCGCGGACCCCGCCGCCGCTGGCCATCCGCCTGCTCCCCGGGCTGCCGACCCCGTCGCTCAAGGCGCTCGCCGGCAGCTCGGAGGTCCGCGAAGACCTGAAGAAGGCGGCCCTGAAGCTCTACATCAAGCGCACCGGGCGGTGACGGCGGACGGGGTGTCCACCGGTTGATTGCGAGGCCGTGTTCCGTGTGGCACCATCCGTTCGTTCGTGACCGTGACTGCAAATGTCCCCGGTGGCCACCCCGCTGCGCCCGGCTGGTGGCGGCGCATCTGGCAGCGGCCGGAGGCCCGCCTGAGCGACGCCGGCTTCCACGGCGAGATGCTCGTCGCCGGGGTCCGTCTGCTGGTGGTCCTGATCCTGGTCTACATCCCCGCGGACGAGTACATCGGCCGGGGCTTCGGACCGGAGGCCCGGGATCCCCGGGCCCTGCTGACCGCCTCCGCGGCCGCGCTGGTGGGCGCCCTGCTGATCTACTCGGCGGTGAACCGCAACTGGGGCCGCTCCTGGATCGGCTTCGCCAGCAGCATCCTGGACGTGACCCTGGTCAGCGCCCTGCTGGCCGTCTTCCTGCTCCTCGACCGGCCCCACGAGGCGGTCAACAACGCGATCATCTTCCCGGCCTACTTCCTGGCCATCGCGGCCACCAGCCTGCGCTACGACTCCCGGGTCTGCCTGGTCACCGGCGCCCTGGCGGTGGCCGAGTACGGCGCGATCGTGTTCACCGCCCAGTGGCTGTGGGACCTGAACGACCCCTCCTACGCCCCCTTCCACCACGGGGTGTTCTCGTGGGACGCCCAGGTGGCCCGCCTGGCGGCCCTGGCCGCCGCCACGATGCTGGCCGTCACCCTCGTGGTCCGCGCCCGGGAGCTGCGGCACATGTCGTCCCGGGATCGGTTCACGGGGCTGCTCAACCGGGCCACGCTGGACGAGCGGCTCCGCCAGGAGGCGGCCTACGCCCTGTCGGTGGACGGCGCGCTGGCGGTGGGGATGATCGACATCGACCACTTCAAGCGGTTCAACGATCGGTACGGCCACGGCGGAGGCGACCAGGCCCTGCGCCGGGTGTCGCGGATCCTGCGGGGCTCGTTCCGCGAGACCGATGCGGTGGCCCGGTACGGCGGCGAGGAGTTCTGCGTCCTGTTGCCGGGGGTGGACGCGTCCCAGGCGCGGCCCCTGTTCGAGCGGATCCGGCGCACGGTCGAGACCGAGGAGATCCCCCTGGACGGCTGGCCGGAGCCCGCGCGGCTCACGGTGTCGGTCGGGGTGGCGGTCGTCCCCCACGACGGAGCAGAGCCCCGGGAGCTTCTGGAGCGGGCCGATCGGCGCCTGTACGAGGCGAAGCAGGGCGGCCGCAATCGGGTGATCGGCCCGGCGGTCGAGCAGGAAACGGAGGGCGCGTAGAGGGCCGCCGCCGGAGCGTGGCCGGCGCGATCGGTTTCGGGATCCGCGCCGGTGTCTCGGTTGGAGCGGCGGCACGCACTGTCAGTAACGAGGTCTCGCGAAGGGGAGGTGCGTCATGCTCCCGGATCGAAGACCGGATCGAATCCACGCAATCCAATCACCCGACGACCCACCCGGCGTCTCCGCCTCGAGGAGCTCGGGAGGAGGGAGATCGAACAGATGAAGCTCGGTGACGTTCTGAAGAAGGAGCGGGAGAAGAAGGGCCTCTCCACGGCCGAGGTGGCCGAGAAACTCGGCATCAAGGAAAAGGAGTACGAGGAGCTCGAAGCGGGCGAGTCCCCGGCCGAGGAGTGGGGACCGCACCTGGCGCAGATCGCGATCGAGCTCGAGACCCCGACCTCCCGGCTGCTGGCGGAGAGCGGGCGCTTCGAGGACACCGAGAAGGGCCAGGCCGGCGAGCTGATCAAGGGCCACCGGGAGCGCCGGGAGAAGACCGAGGCCGAGATGGCCGAGGCGCTCGGGATCTCCGAGGACGAGTACAAGAAGGTCGAGGGCGGCAAGTCGCCCATCGAGACCTACGGCCCGCTGCTGCTCGGCTTCGCCGAGGCCATCGAGCAGCCGGTGTTCAACCTGTTCTACCCCTGCGGCCTGCCGTTCCAGGAGCTGGACGACTATCCGTAGGGGGGGCATCCGGCCGGCACAGGTCCGGCCGCTACACGACAGGCGAGGTGTGCTGGTCGGGTATGGCGACGACCAGTGATCCGCCGAGGGAGAAATCCACCGGATCACCCCCTGGAACCCCCCGTCCCCCT
>JASFUJ010000174.1:0-6663 GCA_050050355.1 Acidobacteriota bacterium | reverse complement strand
TGTCGTAGGCCTCCCGCTCGAACCAGTCCGCCGCCTTCCAGACCGGGATCAGCGAGGGCAGGTGGACGTCCTCTTCGGCGAGCGGCACCTTCAGGCGCAACCGCTGGTTCCGGGGGATCGAGTAGAGATGGTAGACCGCCTCGAAGCGCTCGTCGCGGTCCGGGTAGTCGGCCCCGGCCAGGTCGAGGAGCAGGTCGAACTGGGTTTCCTTGTCGTTGCGCAGGTCCCAGGCCACGTCCGCGAGGACGTCGCGGCTCACGATCCAGGTGGGCTGGTCCCCACCCTGATCGGGCCCCTCCTGGGGGAGGATGCTGCCGGCCGGGTACTTCTCCAGCAGGGACGGGCGTTCGGTCACCGTCGTCGCCACGGGCGCTCTCCTATTCCTCGATGATCATTCGGTCGCGGGTTCGGCCGGTGCGTCCTCCCGGATCCGGACCTGGGACGCGTGGGCGTACTTCTTGCGGTCGCGGGCCACCTTCTCCTTGAGCTGGAAGATGCCGTACATCAGGCCCTCGGGCGTCGGCGGGCAACCGGGGACGTAGACGTCGACCGGGATGATCTCGTCGATGCCCTGCATCACGTGGTACGCACGGTAGAAGCCGCCCGAGCAGGCGCAGGCGCCCATGGAGACGACCCACTTGGGCTCCGCCATCTGGTCGTAGATCTTCTTGAGCACCGGCGCCATCTTGTCGTTGATGGTGCCGGCGACGATCAGGATGTCGCTCTGTCGGGGGGAGAAGCGGACCACCTCGGAGCCGAACCGGGACATGTCGTAGTGGCTCGAGACCGACGACATGAACTCGATGGCGCAGCAGGCGGTGCCGAAGGGGAAGGGCCAGAAGGAGTGGCGCTGGGCCCAGTCCTCGATCTTGTCGAAGCGGGTGGTGATCCAGCTCTGCCCCGTCTGCTCCCCGCTCACGCGGGCCGCCGGGCTCTTCGCGCCGTGCTCGTTCTGGCCGATGACGTTCAGGCTCATGGTACCTCCGTAGAGCGGAGTCTAACGCATGTGACCGCTGGTCACAAGCTCGGTAAGTCCAGCGTTTTTCGATAGTTACGCAATCCTCTCCCGATTCTCTCCCGACCTTCTCCCGGCCGGTCCCCGGCCCCTTGACGCCCCGTTCCGCCCTGCGGTGCCGCCGGGGGCCCTCGGCGGCGCGCCTCCGGACCGGGTCTTTGAGCCGGGTCTCCGGGGCCGGATCTCCGGTCCGCCGGGGATCGGGTATCATCTGCAACCTCACGGTGCCGGAGGTCATTCCTCCCCCCGGCATCGGCCGATCCGCCACCGGACGCCACCGGACGAGGAACCCGAGCGATGGACGTCACCCTCACCCCGGCCGCTCTCGAGGCCGCCCGGCGCGACCTGGCGCCGGACGAGTCCCTGCGCATCGCCTTCGCCGGCGGCTGCGGCGCCATGGGTTTCCGCCTGGCTCCGAGCCGCCGGAGGGTCGAGGGGGATCTGCGGATCGACCTCGACGGCGTCTCGCTGCTCCTCGACCGCCGGGCCGCGAGCGAGCTCGACGGCGCCGTGCTCGACCACGACGAGGACGAGGGGTTCGTGCTCGACCACCCGAGCTGGGGGGTGAGCTGCTGATCGGCGCCCTTCTCCCGGTCGACCTGCTCGGCCGGCTGAAGCCGGTTCGGTGGCTCGCTCCACTCGTGCTCGGCCGGCGCGGAGGCCGGCCGCTTCGGTTCCGCCGGTCACCATCGAGCCCCCCTCGACCTGAAGCGGCCGGGCTCTGCCCCGGCCGAGCGGAATTTCGACCACTGCCGGGCTCTGCCCCGGCCGAGCGGAATTTCGACCACTGCCGGGCTCCGCCCCGGCCGAAACGGAGCCGGAGGCCCCACCTCACCCGGCCCTCACCCGGCCGGAACCGGCTCGCGGGCCTCGGCCTCCCGGGGCGCCTCCACGTCCCCCTCGGCGGACCCGAGGGCGCGGCGCAGCGCGTCCAGCCGGCGCAGGTGGTCCTCCTGGGCCTCGATCACCTCTTGAAACACCCCCACCACCTCGTCGCTGCCCGCCGACCGGATCAGCTTCGGGTAGAGGACCTCGTTCTCGTAGCGCTCCTCGGCGAGCTCTGCGCCGATGTCGGTGGCGCCGCCGCGGATCTTGCCGGCGTGCTCGAGCTGGATCCGCGCCAGCTCGTCCTTCGCGGCGGCCAGGGCCTCCCAGTGCTCGGCCAGGTTCGGCAAGCCGTCGCGCCGGGCCCGGTGGGCGTACGCCCGGAACTTGGCGGCGCTGACCGCCTCGGACGTGAAGCCGGTCTTCAGGTGCTCCTGGATGCGGGGAATCCTCGACACGGTTGCTCCTTTGCGGTGTGACCGAGCCCGTCTCCGGGTCCCGCGGAGGCCGCCGGCCGCGGTACGGAGCGGACGGGGGCAGTCGGGGTGCGCCGGAACACGGGCCGCGATGCGGGCTAAGATCGGTCCGATCCGCCCGGGCGGCGCCGCCGGCACCGGCCCCGGTGGATGGACCGTTCCGATTGTACGTCACCCGCCGGCCGGGTCAAACCGCGCCGACAACGCGGGTGGAAACACCCGGTCCACTCGTGCGTAGACACCGATAGGAAGTGGAGCCTCCGTGCGGAAACCCACCGACCAGACCACTCGGGAGCGCGTCCGGCGCCTGCTCCCCCGGCTGATCCTCCCGACCCTCGTCGTCGCCGTCCTCTGGGCCACGGGCTACCTGCTCGAGGTGCCGGTGGTGAGCGTCCTCGCCCGGTTCTCGCTCTGGCTGGTCGTCACGGGCGTCCTGCTCTGGGGGCTCTGGGGGCTCTACCAGCGGCTCCTCTGGCGGGTGAGCGGGCGGCTCGCCTTCTCCTACTTCCTGATCGGCGTCCTGCCGATCCCGCTGGCGGCGATCCTCATCCTGCTGGTGGCGTACCTGATCAGCGGGTTCTTCCTGGGCCACCTCTACCGGGACGCCCTCCACGACCTGGAGCTGGAGATCGAGGCCGTGGCCGCCCACGCCGCCGCCCGCGACCTCGGCGAGCTGACCGGCCGCGCCGCGGGGCTCCTGGAGACCCCGGCCACGGAGGCCGAGGTGGCCTACGGCGCCTACCGGGCCGGCCGCCGGGTGGCGGGCGATCCGCGCGCCCCGGAGACGTGGCCCGAGTGGCTCGCCGAACGGGCCGGAGACGACTCCTACGCGTACACGGTCCTGCCGGACGGCGCGGTGACCCTGGCGGCCACCGGGGGCGAGGCGTCCGGTGGCGGCCGCGGCGTGGTCGCGTTCTACACCGGAGACCTGGGCGAGCTGCTGCGGCGGAGGTCCGGGCTCTGGGTGAGCCTGCTCCGCGGCACCGAGGATACCGAGTCGACGCGGATCAGCATCGGCAGCGCCGGGTTCAAGCTGGGCACCGATCCGCTGACACCCGAGGAGCAGACCGAGGTCCAGGACCGCAAGGAGCGCTTCTTCCGGGAACGGGCCCGCACGGACGAGCCGCCGGAAGATGGAGCGGCCACGGACGGGATCGACGACGTCCGCGACCGTCCGCTGCTCAACTGGGTCGAGATCGAGGAGCCGGCGCGGGAGCTGGTCAGCGGCCGGTCCATGGGGGGCGAGCTGGCGGTGCTGCTGACCGCCTCGCCGAGGATCGTCGCCCACAACCTGCTGTCGCCCAGCGCCGAGGTGGGCGAGTTCTACTGGGTGGCCCTGGTCAGCGTGTCGCTCCTGCTGCTCACCATCTACGCCGTCGCCGAGCTGGTGGCGCTGGCCATGATCATCGGCCTCTCCCGGGCGGTCACCCGGCTCTACCGGGCCACCTCCGGCGTGGCCTCGGGGGACTTCTCGGTCCGCATTCCGGTGCGGCGGCGCGACCAGGTGGGTGCCCTGCAGCGCTCCTTCAACGCCATGGCCGAGAACCTGGAGGACCTGGTGGCCACCGCCGCTCAGAAGGAGCTCCTGGAAAAGGAGCTCCAGATCGCCCGCCAGGTGCAGCAGAGCCTCATCCCCAAGGACCTCCCCCGGGGCGACGCCATCGACTTCTCCACCCTGTTCGAGCCCAGCGCGGCGATCGGCGGCGACTACTTCGACGTCCTGCGCCTCTCGGACGACGAGGTCGCCGTGGTGATCGCCGACGTCTCCGGCCACGGCCTGCCGACCGGGCTGCGCATGGCCATGGTCAAGGCGGCCCTCGGCATCCTCGTCTCCGAGACCCACGAGCCGGACGAGATCCTCCGGCGGCTCGACTCCACCGTGCGCTCCGGCGATCAGAGCGGGGACGAATCCCGGTTCTTCGTTACCGCCAGCTTCGCCCGCGTCGATTTCCGCCGCGGCGCGATCGACCTGACCAACGCCGGTCACCCGCCGACCTACCTGGTGCGCGGCGGCGCGACCGAGGAGATCCTCCTCCCGAGCTCCCCGCTCGGCGGCCTCGGCCACGACTACGCCAGCCGGCGGATCGATCTGGAGGACGGCGACGCGGTGGTCTGGCTCTCCGACGGCATGATCGAGGCGACGAACGGAGAGGGCGATCCCTTCGGCTACGAGCGCGTGCAGGACGCTCTGGCCGGACCGGCGCCCACGGCCCAGACCGTCCGCGACCGGCTGGTCGCCGCGGTCGACGCGCACACCGGAGGGCGGCCGGCGCAGGACGACCGGACCCTGGTGGTGTTGCACTACCGGACGGCCGGCGATGCTTCGGGCGCCTGACGTTCAGTCCCCTGAACGTTTCATCGAAAAAACATCGTCCCGGTGTTAGGCTGATTTTCGAGGGACCGCCGGCGCACGGGCCGGCCGATTGAAGCCGGTTGGGCGCCTCGCTGCGCTCGGCCGGCTGAAGCCGGTTCGGTGCCTCGCTGCGCTCGCAGTCGGCCGGCTGAAGCCGGCCGCTTCATCGGCGAGGGAGCGGGCGGACGGGGTGGAGTGAGAGAGCGGGCGGGCGGAGTGGAGCGCGGTGGGCTGGGGAGGGACGACGAGAGACGAACGAGGAGAGCGAGACGATGACTGTCCAGACCGTGAACGTCGACGTGTTCGAGACCCGGGAATCGGAGATCCGAGGCTACTGCCGCGCCTATCCGACGGTGTTCGCCTCGGCGTCCAACGCGCGCCAGGTGGACGAGGAGGGCCGGTCGTACATCGACTTCTTCGCGGGCGCGGGGGTGCTGAACTTCGGCCACAACAACGAGCGCATGAAGCGCGCCATGATCGAGTTCCTGGAGGCCGACGGCGTCGCCCACAGTCTCGACACCTACACCACCACCAAGCGGGACTTCCTCGAGAAGCTCGTCTCGACCATCCTCGAGCCCCGCGGCATGCCCCACAAGATGCAGTTCACCGGGCCGACCGGCACCAACGCGGTGGAGGCGGCCCTGAAGCTGGCGCGCAAGGTGACCGGGCGCCCCGGGGTCGTCGCGTTCAGCCACGGCTTCCACGGCATGACCCTGGGCTCGCTGGCCTGCACCGCCAACGACTACTTCCGCCAGGCCGCGGGCGTCCCGCTGGAGCACGTGGTCCGCCTGCCGTTCGAGACCCGGCCGGGCGGCGGCACGGAGTCCCTCGACGCCTTCCGCGCCGCGCTGGCGGACTCGTCGAGCGGCGTCGCGAAGCCCGCCGCCTTCCTGGTGGAGACCATCCAGGCCGAAGGGGGCGTCAACGTGGCGTCCGAGGCGTGGCTCCGCGCGGTCCAGGAGCTGGCTCACGACCACGGGGCGCTGTTCATCATCGACGACATCCAGGTGGGCTGCGGCCGGACCGGCTCCTTCTTCAGCTTCGACGGCATGGACCTGGACCCGGACGTGGTCTGCCTGGCCAAGGGGATCGGCGGCTTCGGCACCCCCCTGGCCATGAACCTGATCAAGCCCGAGCACGACCGGTGGTCGCCGGGCGAGCACACCGGGACGTTCCGCGGCCAGGGCCTGTCGTTCGTGGCGGGGCGCGAGGCGCTCGCCTACTTCGACGACGACGCCCTGATGACCGAGGTGCGGCGCCGGGGCGCCCACATGCGCGAGCGGCTCGAGACGATCGCCCGTGAGCTCGAGGACGCCGGCGGCCCGGCCCTCGACGTCCGGGGCCGGGGGATGATCCAGGCCCTGGACGTGGTCGACGGCGCCAAGGCCAAGGAGATCGCCCGGGTCTGCTTCGAGACCGGTCTGCTGGTGGGCCCCTGCGGCACCGGCGGCCGGGTGATCAAGCTGATCCCGCCGCTGACCATTCCGGACGAGGACCTGGACGAGGGGCTGACGATCCTGGGCGACGCCGTGCGGAAGGTGCTGGTGCCCCGATGAAGACGCGCGACGACATGACGTTCCCCTTCGAGGAGTACGAGCGGCGGGTGCGGGAGCTGCGCCAACGGATGGCGCAGCGCCTCCTCGACGCGGTGATCATCACCGACCCCGAGAACCTCATGTACCTGTGCGACTACCAGACCACGGGGTACTCCTTCTTCCAGGCCCTGGTGATCCCGCTCGAGCAGGAGCCCTTCATGATCACCCGCCACATGGAGGAGTCCAACGTCCACCAGCGCACCTGGGTCGAGCACACGCGCCCCTACCCGGACACCGGCGACGCGATCCAGATGCTGGTGGAGAGCCTGCGCGAGTTCGGGCTGGCGACCAAGCGGGTCGGCTACGAGCGCAACAGCTACTTCTTCCCCGCCTACCAGCAGGATCGCATCCACACCACGTTCCTGGGGGGAGAGCTGGTGGACTGCTTCGGCATCGTCG
>JASFUJ010000173.1:0-6713 GCA_050050355.1 Acidobacteriota bacterium | reverse complement strand
CCGCGCACGGGGCGTGGCGACGGACCGGTGCCGGCCTCGTACGCCCAGCAGCGCTTGTGGCTGCTGGACCGGCTTCAGCCGGGGGGCGCGGCCTACAACATGCCGTTCGCCTACCGGCTTCGCGGGCCGCTGGACCGAGCGGCCCTCGAGGGGGCGCTCGCCGACCTGGTCGACCGGCACGAGTCGCTCCGCACGGTGTTCGAGGAGCGGGACGGACAGCCCTTCCAGCGGATCCTCTCCGACGCCGACGCCGGGCCGGGCTTGCGCTACCACGATCTTTCCGGCCTGCCTCCGCGCCGGCGCCACCGGGAGGCGGAGCGCATCCGGGAAGCGGCGGTGGCGGCCCCCTTCGACCTGGCCGCGGGCCCCCTCGTCCGGGTGGTCCTGGTGCGGCTCGCCGAGGACCGGCACGAGCTGGTGCTCAACGTCCACCACGTCGTCTTCGACGGGTGGTCGCTCGGGGTGTTCTGGCGCGAGCTTCGCGAGCTCTACGCCGCCCGGCGCTCCGGGGCGGACGCCCGGCTCGGGGATCGGTCCGAGCGGCCGACGCAGTACGGCGACTTCGCGCTCTGGCAGAGGGAGCGCCTGGTGGGCGAAGAGCTCGAGGGCCACCTGGCGTACTGGCGCCGCCGGCTCTCCGGCGATCTGCCGGTGCTCGACCTGCCGACCGATCGGGCCCGTCCGAGCCAGCCCCGCAACCGGGGCGCGGTGGCGGAGGCCACGCTACCGATCACGCTCGCCGACGCCCTGCGCCGCCTGGCGAGGCGCCGGGACGCGTCGCTCTTCATGGTGCTCCTGGCGGGCTACAAGGTCCTGCTCTCCCGGCTCGCCGGCCAGGACGACGTGCTCGTGGGAACGCCGGCCGCCGGCCGCACGATCGCCGAGCTCGAAGGGGTGATCGGGTTCTTCGTCAACACCCTCGTGGTGCGGACCGATCTGGCGGGGGAGCCGTCGTTCGAGGCCGTCGTCGATCGGGTGCGCGAGGCGGTCCTCGGTGCCACCGATCACCAGGAGGTGCCGTTCGAGAAGCTGCTCGAGGAGATCCAGCCCGAGCGTCACCTCAGCCGATCCCCCCTGTTCCAGGTCTTCTTCAACATGATCGATCTGCCCGAGGAGCGGGCGGACCTGGAGGGTCTGGAGATCGCGGAGGTTCCCCTCCGGTTCCACGCGTCGAAGTTCGACTTCACCCTCTACGCGGAGAGCACGCCGGACGGGGTCCACCTGCAGCTCGTCTACGACGCCGACCTGTTCGAGCCGCCCCGCATGGCCGAGCTGCTGCGCCAGTACGAGGTCCTTCTCGGGAGCCTGGCGGCGGAGCCGGAGGCGCCGGTGACGAGGCCGTCCCTGGTGACCGGAGCCGCCGCCGGCGTGCTGCCCGATCCCCGCCGGCCCCTGCCGGACGGGTGGGCCGACTGGCGCGGGGCCGTCCACGAAGCGCTCCGCCGGGGGGCGCGGGAGTGGGGCGACCGGGTGGCGGTGAGCGACCGGGTGGGAGCCCTCTCCTACGCGGAGCTCGAGCGCCGGGCGAACCGGATCGCCCACCGGTTGATCGCCTCCGGCCTCACCCCCGGGGAGCGGGTCGCCCTGGTGGCGCGGCGCGACGCCTCCCTGCCGGTGGCGCTGTACGGGGTGTTCAAGGCGGGGGGAGCGGCCTCGATCCTCGATCCGGCCTACCCCGGGGCGCGGCTCGGGCAGCTCATCGACCGGCTGGCGCCGCGGGCGGTGGTCGTGCCCGCCGAGGGGCCGGAGCCGGAGCTCCCGGCGGGCGTCGAGATCCTCCGGCTCCCGCGGCGCGGCTCGGCGGCGGAGCGGGACTTCCCGCTCGGCGAGCGCTCCGACGCACCGGAGGTGGAGGTCGGTCCGGACGACCCGGCCCTGGTGACGTTCACCTCCGGCTCGACCGGGGAGCCCAAGGGCGTGGTCGGACGGCACGGTCCGCTGACCCACTTCCTGCCCTGGATGAGCGAGCGCTTCGGGCTCGGTTCCGGCGACCGCTTCAGCATGCTTTCGGCCCTGTCCCACGATCCGCTGCAGCGGGACCTGTTCACCCCCGCCTGGCTGGGTGCGACCCTGGTGGTGCCGGACGGCGAGCGGCTGGGAGAGCCGGGATGGCCGGCCGCGTGGGCGGCCCGGGAACGGGTGACGGTCGCCGGCCTGACCCCGGCGATGCTCCAGCTCCTCAATCGGCCTCCCGAGACCGGCGCGACCGGCTCGACCGGTCCGAACGACCCGACCGACCCGAAAGGGGCGCCTGCGCGCTTCACCCTCGACTCCCTGCGCCGGGCGTTCGTGGTGGGCGACGTCCTCACCCGCGCCGACGTGGCGGGCCTTGCCGAGATCGCGCCGGAGGCCCGGTGCATCAACCTCTACGGCTCCACGGAAACCCAGAGATCCCTCGGATTCCACGAGGTGGAGCCCGCCGGCGAGCGCAAGGAGGTCCTGCCCCTCGGTCGCGGCATCGGGGGGGTCCAGCTCCTGGTGCTCCGGGACTCGGGAGAGCTCGCGGGGATCGGGGAGCCGGGAGAGGTCTGGGTGCGCAGCCACCACCTGGCCGCCGGCTACCTGGGCGATCCCGAGCTGACCGCGGAACGCTTCGTCGTCAACCCGTTGGTCCGGGACGGCGGCGCGGGGCCGGGTGGCGACCGCCTCTACCGCACCGGCGATCTCGGGCGCTACCGGCCCGACGGCGTGGTGGAGATGATCGGACGGCGCGACGGCCAGGTGAAGATCCGCGGGTTCCGGATCGAGACCGGCGAGGTGGCCTCGGTGCTCGGACGCCACCCGGAGATCTCCGAGTGCACCGTCGTCGCGCGCGACGACCTGCCGGGCGGCCGGGGCCTGGTGGCCTACGCGGTCCCCGCCGGCCGGACCAGCCCGGGGCCCCGGCGGCTCCGGGACTTCCTGATCGAGCGATTGCCCGACTACATGGTGCCGCGGGCGTTCGTGCTGGTGGAGCGGTTGCCCTTGACCGCCACCGGCAAGGTCGACCGGGCCGCGCTTCCGCCCGTGGCGGGCGAGCACCTGGCGGCGGCCGGCGCCGACCGGGGCGATGCACCGCTCGAAGGACCGATCGAGGAGCTCCTCGGCTCCCTCTGGGCCGAGCTCCTGGGGCTCGACCGGATCGGCGACCGGGGCCGAGACCGGGACCGGATCCGGCGCGACGACGACTTCTTCGCTCTCGGCGGCCACTCGCTGCTCGCCACGCGGCTCCTGTCCCGGATCCGCAAGGTTCTGGGGGTGGAGGTCCCGCTCTCGGCGCTGTTCGAGGCGCCGACGGTGGCCGGCCTGGCGCGTCGGATCGAGGGGCTGGAGCGCGGCGGAGCGCTGCCGTCGATCGAGCGCCTGCCGGAGGGCGATCGCGGGGGCCGGCTGCCGCTGTCCTGGGCGCAGGAGCGGGTCTGGTTCCTGGACCGGCTCGAAGACGGCCTCTCCGCCGCCTACAACGTCACCGTCGGCGTGCGGCTCACCGGCGAGCTCTCGGCCGGACGGCTGGCCCGGGCCCTCGCGGCCGTGGTCGCGCGCCACGAGGCCCTGCGGTGTCGCTTCGGAGTGGACGAGGACGGGCATCCCCACCAGGTGATCGGCGCCCCGGAGCCGGTCGCCCTGCCCGTGGAGGACGTGACCGGCCTGGCGCCGGACCGCCGCGCGGGCGAGGTGCGGCGGCTGCTCGACACCCTCGGCTCCAGGCCGTTCGACCTGGCGCGGGGGCCGCTCCTGCGCGCGCTCCTGGTGCGGGTGGGCCCGGGCTCCGAGCCGACGCCCGACGAGCACGTGCTGGGCCTCTGTCTCCACCACATCGCCACCGACGGCTGGTCGTTCGCGGTGCTGTTCCGGGAGCTGTCGGCCTTCTACGCCGCCCATGCCGCGACGGACGCCGCGGGTGGAGACGCGGCCCCGGACCCGTCGAGCCTGCCCGAGCTGCCGATCCAGTACCCGGACTTCGCGGCCTGGCAGCGGAGCTGGCTCCAGGGGCCGGTGCTCGACGAGCAGCTCGAGTTCTGGCGGGAGCTGGTGGGAGACGCGCCCACGGTGCTCGACCTGCCCACGGACCGGCCCCGGCCGGCGGAGCAGGGCTTCCACGGAGCGCGGAGCCACCTGATCCTCCCGGCCGAGCTCACCGGGCGTCTCCAGGCCCTCTGTCGCGCGGCCGGGGCGACGCCCTTCATGGTCCTGCTGACCGCGTACGGCGCGCTGCTGGGCCGCACCGCGGGGGTCGAGGACCTGCTGATCGGCGCGCCGGTGGCCAACCGCCGCCATCGGGAGGTGGAGGACCTGATCGGCTTCTTCGCCAACACCCTCGCCCTGCGGGTCGATCTGAGACCCCTTCCGGGGCCGGGATCGGAGTCGGAGCCGGGGCCGGACGGCCCGAGCTTCCTGGATGCCCTGGAGCGGTTCCGGCGGGCCGCGGTGGGCGGATTCGGACACCAGGATCTGCCGTTCGAGCGGCTGGTCGACTCCCTGGACGTGGACCGGGATCTCTCCCGCTCGCCGCTGACCCAGGTGGCGTTCGCCTTCCAGAACGCTCCGGGGGACGACCTGGAGCTGGCCGGCGTCAGCGCCCGGGAGGAGCCCCTCGGCGGCACCAAGTCGCAGCTCGACCTGAACCTGCAGATGCGCGACGTGGAGGGCGGTGCGATCGAGGCGGTGCTGGAGTACGCCACCGACCTGTTCGACCGGACCACCGCCGAGCGTCTGCTGGCGCGATTCCAGGGACTGCTGGAGGCCGTCCTGGACGATCCGGCGCGCTCCGTGCGGGACCTGCCCGTCCTCACCGCCGCCGAGCGCGAGACCGTGCTCCATGCCTGGAACGCGACCGGCCGGCCGATCCCCGAGCCGGCGACGATCCACGGCCTGGTCCGTGCCGTCGGGGAGCGGGACCCCGACCGCCCGGCGGTGCGCGGGACCGACGGGGAGCGGACCTACGGCGAGCTCCTGGCCGCCTCGGCCCGCCTCGCCCGGCACCTGATCGACCTCGGCGCCGGAGCGGAGCGCCCGGTCGGCGTGCTCCTGGAGCGCTCCGCCGGGATGGTGGCCGCCCTGCTGGGCGTGCTCGAGGCGGGCGCCGCCTATCTGCCGCTCGATCCCGCCTACCCGGACGAGCGTCTGGCCCTGATGGTCGAGGACGCCGGGGTCGACCTGGTGGTCACCGAGGAGAGCCTGCTCGACCCGGCCTCGGGCCCCCTGACCGCGGCCGGCGCGCGGGCGGTGGTGATCGACGGCGCCGACCGGGAGGCGATCGGACGCCGGCCCGCGGAGCCGCCGGCCCGTGCCCGCACGACGCCGCCGGACGGCCTGGCCTACCTGATCTACACCTCCGGCTCGACCGGCCGGCCGAAGGGGGTGGAGGTACCCCACCGGGCGGCCGCCAACTTCCTGGCGTCGATGGCGCGGGTGCCCGGGCTGTCGGCCGGGGACGAGCTCCTGTCCACCACCACCATCAGCTTCGACATCTCGGTGCTGGAGCTCTTCCTGCCGCTCACCGTGGGCGCCCGGGTCACGGTGGTCGACCGGGAGACCGCGGCCGACGGCCGGGCCCTCGCGGAGCGCCTGGACGGGATCGGCGTGATGCAGGCCACCCCGACGACCTGGCGCCTGTTGCTCGAGTCCGGCTGGAACGGAGCGCCGGCCCTGAAGGCCCTGTCCGGCGGCGAGCCCCTCGACCGGGAGCTGGCAGACCGGCTGTCGGGGGCGGTGGGCGAGCTGTGGAACGTCTACGGCCCCACCGAGACCACGGTCTGGTCGACGCTGGACCGGGTCGGCCGGGTCGATCCGAACGGGAGCCCCGCCGTCCGCGGCGCCGGGATCTCCATCGGCCGGCCGATCGCCAACACGGCGGTCTACGTGGTGGATCCACGGCTCCGGCCGGTTCCGCCGGGCAGCGTCGGCGAGCTGCTGATCGGCGGCGCCGGAGTGACCCGGGGCTACCGGGGGCGCCCGGGCGTGACCGCGGAGAGGTTCGTGCCCGATGCGTTCGTCCAGGGGGACGGAGGCGAGGGTGCCCGGCTCTACCGGACCGGCGACCTGGCGCGCTGGTGGCCGGACGGGCGCCTGGAGTGCCTGGGCCGGACCGACCACCAGGTGAAGGTCCGGGGTCACCGCATCGAGCCGGGAGAGATCGAGTCCCGGCTGGCCGAGCACCCGGCGGTGGCCCGGGCCGTGGTGGTGGCTCGCGGGTCGAGCCCGGTACGGCTGGTTGCCTACCTGGTGGCCGAGCCGGAGGCCGGCGAGCCGACGGTGCTCGAGCTGCGCTCGCACCTGTCCGAAGACCTGCCCGACTACATGGTGCCGGCGGCGTTCGTCTTCCTGGCCGAGCTGCCCACGACCCCGAACGGCAAGGTGGACCGCGAGGCGCTCCCGGAGCCGGGCGGGGACTCCCCGGGCCGGGCCGTCCTGGGCGAGGAATACGTTCCCCCGGAGACCGAGGCCGAGCGGGCGCTGGCCGAAGTCTGGTGCCGCGTGCTGGACCTGGAGCGGGCCGGCGCGAAGGACAACTTCTTCGCCCTGGGGGGCGATTCGATCCTCGGCATCCAGGTGGTGACCCGCATGGCGCAAACGGGGTGGCACCTTGCGGTGCGCGACCTCTTCCGCCACCAGACTCTCGGCGAGCTGGCGGCGACGGCCGTCCGGGCGGCGCCCCCGGAGGGACGCTCCGAAGAGGTCGCCGAGACCCGGCCCCCCGAACGCCCTCGGCCGGACGCACCGGCGGAGGGCGT
>JASFUJ010000172.1:0-6716 GCA_050050355.1 Acidobacteriota bacterium | reverse complement strand
CGCGGCGTAGTGAGGTCGAAAGGAAATCGCCCATGGACCTGTTCGCCAAGCAGCTCCGGTACGTGCTCCGGAGCCTCGCCCGCTCGCCCGCCTTCACCGTCACGGCCGTCGTCACCCTGGCCCTGGGGATCGGCGCCGCCACGGCGGTCTTCAGCGTGATCCACGGCGTGCTGCTGAAGCCGCTGCCCTTCGAGGAGCCGGAGCGCCTCGTGGGGGTCTGGCACGAGGCCCCGGGCCTGGGCTGGGACCAGATCAACCAGTCGCCGGCCCTCTACCTCACCTACCGGGAGGAGAGCGAGACCTTCGTCGACACCGGCCTGTGGGACGACACCCGGGTGACGGTGACCGGCGACGACGAGCCGGCCGAGGTGAAGGCTCTCCAGGTCACCGACGGCACCCTGCCGCTGCTCGGCGTGGAACCGCTCCTCGGCCGCCTGTTCAGCGCCGAGGACGACTCCCCGGGCACCCAGGAGACGGTGCTCCTCACCCACGGCTACTGGCAGCGACGGTTCGGCGGCGATCCGGACGTCCTCGGGCGGGCGCTCCGGGTCGACGGCAGGCCCCGGGAGATCATCGGCGTGCTGCGGCCCGACCTCCACTTCCTGGACTACGACCCCGACCTCTTCCTGCCGTTCCAGCTCGACCGGGCCGAGGTCTTCTTCGGCAACTTCAGCTACCAGGGGGTGGCCCGCCTGAAGCCGGGTGTGAGCCTGGAGCAGGCGAACGCGGACGTGGCGCGCATGATCCCGATGGCCCTCGAGCGCTTTCGGCTGCCGCCCGGATTCTCGAAGGAGATGATCGATGACGTCCGGTTCGGCCCGCTGGTGCGGTCGCTCCGGGAGGACGTGGTGGGCGACGTGGGGAAGGTCCTCTGGCTGCTCCTCGGCACCGTCGGGATCGTGCTCCTGGTGGCCTGCGCCAACGTGGCCAACCTGATGCTGGTGCGCGCCGAGGGCCGCCAGCAGCAGCTCGCGATCCGCTCCGCCATGGGAGCCGACCGGCGGCGCCTCGGAGGGGAGCTGCTGCTGGAGAGCCTGGTGCTCGGCCTCGCGGGCGGAGCGGGTGGCCTGGCGCTCGCGGCCGCCGGCCTCCGGCTGCTCCGGGCCCTCGAGCCCCGCGGTCTGCCCCGTCTCGACGAGATCGCCCTCGACCCCGCCGTCCTGCTGTTCACGCTGGCGGTCTCGATCCTGGCGCCGGTGGTCTTCGGCACCCTGCCCGTCGCCCGGCTGAAGCTGGCGGACATGGTGGCGGCGCTCAAGGAGGAGGGGCGGGGCGGCACCGGCGGAACGCGGAGCCGTCGGGCCCGGGACGTGCTGGTGGCGGCCCAGGTGGGCCTCGCGCTGGTGCTGATGATCGGCTCCGGCCTGATGGTTCGGAGCTTCCTGACCCTCCGGAGCGTGGAGCCCGGGTTCGAGGACCCGGAGCGGGTCCTGACCCTGCGGGCGCCGGTTCCCACCGCCGAGGCCGAGGAGCCCGCCGAGGTGGGGCGGATCCACGAGCGGATCCTGCGGGAGATCGAGCGCATCCCGGGCGTCACCTCGGTGGGGATGAGCTCCGCGGTGACCATGGACGGCTGGGACTCGAACGATCCGATCTTCGTCGAGGACGCGCCGTTGCCCGAGGGGCAGATGGCGCCGCTGCGCCGGTTCAAGTGGATCTCGCCGGGCTACTTCGGGACCATGGGCAATCCGCTCCTGGCCGGGCGGGACCTCACCTGGGCGGACGTCCACGAGCGCCGCGACGTGGTGGTGGTCACCCGCAACTTCGCCCTCGAGTACTGGAACGACCCGGGGGAGGCCGTGGGGCGGCGGATCCGGGTCTCTCCGGAGGACCCGTGGCGCGAGATCGTCGGAGTGGTGGGGGACGTGCGCGACGACGGCGTCGATGACGACGCGGTCGCCGTGGTCTTCTGGCCGATGGTGGTGCGCGACTTCTGGGGCGAGGAGACCATGACCCGCCGGTCCATGGCCTATGCGATCCGCTCGCCGCGGGTCGGCTCGGAGAGCCTGCTGGACGAGGTGCGCTCGGCGGTCTGGTCGGTCAATCCCCGGTTGCCCGTGGCGCAGGTCTGGACCCTGGACGAGCTCCTGCGCCAGTCGATGGCCCGCACGTCCTTCACCCTGGTGATGCTGGCCATCGCCGCGGCCGCGGCGCTGCTCCTGGGCAGCGTCGGGATCTACGGCGTGACCTCCTACGCCGTGGCCCAGCGCAACCGGGAGATCGGGGTGCGGATGGCCCTGGGGGCGGAGCGGGGGGACGTGAGCCGGCTGGTTCTGCGGCACGGGTTGATGCTGGCGGCCGTGGGCGTGGCGCTCGGGCTGGCGGCGGCCTTCGGCCTCACCCGGCTGATGGCGGCGGTGCTGTACGGGGTGGAGCCCCTCGATCCGGTGACCTTCGCCGTCGCGGGGGTGGGTGCGGCGCTGCTGGCGCTGATGGCGAGCTGGCTGCCGGCGCGCCGGGCGGCGCGGCTGGATCCGGTGGAGGTCCTGCATTAGGTCGGATCCCCCCTGCAACCCCCCGCCCGGGCGTTTGTCGGTGGCCGGCCGGGGAGACGGACACGATGAGCAGAGGCGGTACCATCTGGCCGATGACCGGGAAGCGAGCAGGGCGATCCGGCAAGGGCCCTCCCGGGCCGACCGATCCGGAGCAGGGGGTGTGGCAGGGGCGGTCGGTCGCCCGGCGGTTCACTTCGCCGGACGGCTGGACGGTGCTGGTGGGGCGGACCGCGGCGGACAACGACGTCCTGTCGATCAAGCTCGCCTCGCCCCAGGACTTCTGGTTCCACGTGGCCGGTCAGCCCGGGTCCCACGTGGTGGTCCTCAACCCGGACAAGGCGGACCGGCTGCCGCGGGAGACCGAGCGCTTTGCCGCGGGCCTGGCGGCCGGGTATTCGAGCGCCCGGCGGGGTGGGCGGGTGGCGGTCCACGCCGCGCGCTGCGGCGACGTGCGCAAGCCCGGCCGGATGGCCCCCGGCAAGGTGACCCTGCGCCGGGAGAAGACCCTGAAGGTCGAGCCCGTCCGGCCCGACTGAGCCCCCACCGAGACCCTCCACGAGCTCAGGGCGGTGGCGTGGCGCCCCCAGCCTCCCCGCGAGGGGAGGAAGGGGGCCGGGGGGTTTGGAGGGGTGATCTGTCAGCTCGAGCCCGTCCGGCCGCCGGATTCCTGATCATCGATATACTGCCCTCTCGGTCCGAGCCCGATCCGAACGCCCGTCCCCTCCGCGCGCGGTCCGCACGGGGCGGCCGAAACCCGCAGGAGCCTCATCATGTCCGATGCATCCGCAGCTCAAGGCAAGACGTTGCGCGTGGGCCTGTTGGCCCCCGTCCACGACCTGAGCCCCTGGGGCAAGCAGGACTTCGAGAGCACCATGGTCCTGTCGCAGATCTTCGAGTCCCCCCTGGCTCAGGCGAAGGGCGACGAGCCGCCCGAGCCGCTGCTACTGGCGGAGCGTCCCCGATCTGATGGACCCGACGGGGACGGCGGCGCCCTGGTGGCGCCGGTCCGCCGCGACGTCCGCTTCTCCGACGGCACGCCGCTGACCGCCGACCTGATGGCCCGGTCCCTCTCCCGCTCCAAGGTGTTCAGCAGCATGGCCGACGTGGAGGCCCGCGGCGGACGGCTGGTCTTCCGGCCGAAGCGCCCGGGGGCGCGCTTCGACCTGGTCCTGAGCCAGCGGTTCGCCGGCGTGGTGCTGGAGAAGGGCGGCGAGCTGCTGGGGACCGGCCCCTACCGACGCGCCCCCGGCTCCACTCCGGAGCGGACCCGGCTGGTCAAGAACCCGGAGTACCGGGAGCCGGTCGACATCGACACGGTCGAGTTCGTGGCCTATCCGCCGAACGAGGAGGGCAGGCCGGAGGCTCTCCTGGCGGCCGTCGAGCGGGGCGACGTGGACTTCTGCAACGTCGTGTCGCGCGACGACATCAGCCGCCTGAAGGGCGTCCGCAAGTGGCTCGAGCCCGGCAGCGGGACGGCGATCCTCTACTTCAACACGGAGCGGCCGGCCGTGCGCGATCCGCGGGTGCGCCGGGCGCTGGCCCTGGGGATCGACCGCACGGCCGTGGCGAAGATCTGCTACCCCAACCCGGTCGCCTTCACCGCCACCGGGCTGGTGCCGCCGATGATGGGGTCGTTCCGGGACGGGCTCTCCCACGACCCGAAGCAGGCCGAGTCCATCCTCCGGTCCTCGGACGTGGAGCGCCCGGAGCGGCTCACTCTGCTGCTGATCAACGGCCCGCGGCCCTACCTGCCGCAGCCGCGGGACGTGGCGGAGAACCTGGTCGAGCAGCTCGGCGCCCTCGGCGTGCGGGTCGAGGTCCGGCAGGCCGAGACGCTGGAGGACTATTTCCGCGACGCGGTGGCGGGGGACTACGACCTGGCGCTCTCGGGCTGGGTGGCGGACACGATGGACCCCGCCGACTTCCTGGAGACCATCCTGGCTCCCGATTCGATCCCGACGGGCGGGCGGCGCCACACGATCGACGGCAACCTCAGCCACTGGCGAAGCGACGCCATGAAGGGGGAGCTGGTGCGGTTCGCGGGGGATCCGAGCGAGGAGAACAAGCAGCGCATCCTCGACCTGCTCCGCCGGGAGACGCCGATCCTCCCGCTGATCTACGGCCCGACGATCTTCGTCTACTCCCCCAAGGTGATGAGCTTCAAGCCCTCGCCGCTCGGGATTCCCGAGCTCGGCCGGATGAAGCTCATGGAGTGAGGTGACCCTCCGAGCGTGCATCATCGGCGCCGGGTCGTCCGGGATCGCGGCCGCCAAGATCCTCGCCGGGCGCGGCATCCCGTTCGACTGCTTCGAGAAGGGCTCCGGGATCGGCGGCAACTGGCGGTTCGGCAACGACAACCGGATGTCCTCGGCCTACCGGTCGCTCCACATCAACACGTCGAAGGAGCGAAGCGCCTACTCGGACTTCCCCATGCCGGAGGACTATCCGGACTTCCCCCACCACAGCCAGCTCCTCGAGTACTTCGAGCGCTACGTCGACCACTTCGGCGTCCGGGACCGGATCACCTTCGAGACGGAGGTCGTCCGGGCCGAGCCGGACGGGGACGGCGCCTGGCGGGTCACCACGCGCGGGCGCGACGGGACGACCGTCACCGGCCGCTACGGCGCGGTGCTCGTGGCCAGCGGCCACCACTGGGATCCGAACCACCCCGAGATCCCGGGCCGCTTCGACGGCGAGACCCTGCACTCCCACGTCTACGAGGCCCCGGAGGGGTTTCGGGACCGCCGGGTGCTGGTGGTCGGCGTGGGCAACTCCGGCTGCGACATCGTCTGCGAGCTGTCCCGGGTCGCTGCACGGGCCTTCCTGTCCACCCGGCGCGGGGCCCACGTGATCCCCAAGTACCTGCTGGGGAGGCCGGTCGACCACTGGACCACCCCGTTGACCTCGCGGCTCCCCTTCGCCGTCGAGCGGCAGGCCTTCAAGCTCCTGCTGCTGCTGGCCCGCGGCCGCCAGCAGGCGTTCGGCTTCCCCACGCCGGACCATCCGGTGGGCTCCGAGCACCCGACGGTCTCGAGCGAGCTGCTCGACCTGATCGGGCACGGCCGGGTGACCATCAAGCCGGACCTCGACCGGCTGGACGGGCGGCGGGTCCACTTCGTCGACGGCAGCGCCGAAGAGATCGACGCCATCGTCTACGCCACCGGGTACCGGGTATCGTTCCCCTTCTTCGACCGGGAGCTGATCGACCCGTCGGGCAACCGGGTTCCGCTCTACCGGCGCGTGGTCCATCCCCGGCTCCGCAACCTCTACTTCCTCGGGTTGATCCAGCCGTTCGGGGCGATCATGCCGCTGGCCGAGGCGCAGGCGGAGTGGGTGGCGGATCTCCTGGAGGGCGCGGCGGGCCTGCCGGCGGCCGGGGTGATGGAGACGCGGATCGAGCGCGACCGCAAACGGCTCCGGCGGCGCTTCGTGGCGTCGCCGCGGCACACCCTGGAGGTGGATTTCTACCCGTACCTGCGGGAGCTCGCCCGCGAGCGCCGGCGCGGCCGGCGGCGGGCGCCGAACCGGGCGCTGGGGGCCGGGGGCGTCCCATGAGCCCTCGTCCCCCCATCATCGGCCTCGCCCTCGGCGGCGGGGCGGCGCGCGGTCTGTCCCACCTGGGGGTGCTGCGGAGCCTGGACGAGCTCGGCGTGCGGGCCGACGTGGTCTGCGGGACCTCGATCGGCGCGCTGATCGGCGCCGCGTACGTCTGCGAGGGGCTGGACGCCCTCGAGTCCTGGGTGCGGAGCCTGGACCTGGGCGACGTGGTGCGCTACCTGGACCTGCGGCTCGCGCCGGGCGGCGGGTTCGCGGACGGGGAGAACCTGATCGAGCTGCTGCGCGAGCGGATCGGCGATCCGGACGTCGAGGAGCTGCCCCGGACCTTCGCCGCGGTGGCCACCGATCTGGCTACCGGCCGCGAGCTGTGGCTCCGCGAGGGCAACCTCTGGGACGCGGTCCGCGCGTCGATCGCGGTGCCGGGCATCCTCACCCCCACGCCGCGCGAGGGGCGCTGGCTGGTGGACGGCGGGCTGGTGAACCCGGTGCCGGTCTCGGTCTGCCGGGCCCTCGGGGCGGAGATCGTGCTGGCGGTGAACCTGACCGGCGGAGTGACCGGCCGGCACCTGTCCCGGCGGATCGCGACGCCGCCGACTCCGGAGGAGGTGGAGGAGGGCGGCGAGGACGGCGGGCGAGGCTTCCTCGGGCGCCTCAAGCAGACCT
>JASFUJ010000171.1:0-6734 GCA_050050355.1 Acidobacteriota bacterium | reverse complement strand
CTGGCCGGGGCGAGCGGGCGGACCCTGGCCTGGGGGCCGGGACACCTGCCCGGCACCCCGTTGCCCGGCGCCCCGGGCAACGCGGTCGTCGCCGGCCACCGGGACACCCACTTCGCCTTCCTGGAGGATCTGCGCCCCGGCGACCGGCTGGAGGTGGAGACGCCGGACGGCGCGGTCCACCGCTACCGGGTCCGGACCGCGGAGGTGGTCCACGAGAGCGACACCCGGCTGCTGGGGCCGATCGGGGGGCCGGCCGGGGGGCCGGTGGCGGAGCGGGCCCTGACCCTGGTCACCTGCTACCCGTTCGGCGCCGTGGCTCCGGGGGGACCGCTGCGCTACGTGGTCCGGGCCGGGTCCGGCCCGGTCACCACCCTTCCGGATCCCCCAGCTCGTCGAGCTCGTCGTCCAGCTCCGACAACAGGGTGGCCTCGTCCAGGGCCCACTCGGCGGCTTCGGCGATCTCGGCGTCGGGGTCTCCCAGCAGGTCTTGCAGCAGCTCGGCGGCGTCGCTCAACATCCACTCGCCCAGGGCCTCGATGGCCGCCAGGCGGTCCTCCCGGTCGGCGTGCCGGTCGCCGGCCAGGTCCATGACGGGGCCGGCCAGCCGCTCGACCCCGGCCCGGCCGGCGGCGAGGATGGCCTGGCGGCGCACGAGGGGGTCGTCGGAGCCGAAGGCCTCGGCGATCTCGTCGTCGAAGTCGTCTTCCGGCAGGCCGCCCAGGAACCCCATGGTGAAGATCGCCGTGATCCGCCACTCGGGGTCGTCGGAGCGCCAGGCTGCGCCGGCGGCGTCCCGCTGCCAGTCCCGGGGCGCCCGGACGGCGGCCTCCAGCGCCCGGCGCCGGAGCAGCTTGGGGAGGTCGGCGTCATGGTAGATGTGGCGCAGCTCGTTTCGAACCTGCTCGTAGACGGCGGTCGACAGGGGGTGGGTGAAGAAGGCCTCCTCGAAGAGGGTGGCGTCGGGCGGGGGCGCGGGCAGAGTGCCGTCGTCGTCCTCGTCCTCCCAGCAGATCTGCAGGGTCGGGCCGAGGGCGATGAGCGCGTGCCCCCGCTCCTCGACGTCGTCGCTCCGTCCGGGATGGGGCTCCCGGGCGAAGCGGAGCAGCTCGCGGGCCAGGGGGTCGTTGACCACGTCCGCGATCTCCGCGAGGGCGGTCGCGCGCAGATCCGGATCGTCGCTCCGGAGGGCCTGGACCAGGGGGCGGGTGGTCTCGTCGAACGAGTCGAGGGGTGGTGGGGGACGTGAGGTCATGGCAGGGGGTATGATGACGCATCATGGGGGCGATCGTCGACTCCGTCCGGTACTGGCTGGCCGTGGTGCTCGTGGCGAGCATGCCCGTCGGGCTCGTCTACTGGTTCATCGTGCACCCCTTCATCGCCTTCTGGCGGCGGGTCGGGGTGGTCAAGACCTACGTCGTCCTGAGCATCGTCGGCGTGGCGATGATCGCCGGGCTGTTCCTGGTCCGGGACGCGCTGCTCGGGACCGACTTCGGCACCAACTGGTGGTTGATCGGCCTGGCGCTGGCGGTCGAGGCGGTCGCCGTGGTCCTCTACCTCCAGCGCAAGAAGCACCTCGACAACAAGCAGCTCTCGGGTCTCCAGGAGCTCGATCCGTCCCGGGAGGACAACCGTCTCCTGACGCAAGGGCCCTACGGGGTGATCCGGCACCCGCGCTACGTGGAGGTCGTCCTCGCGGTGCTGGCGTATGCCCTGTTCTCCAACTACCTGGGCGCCTATGGGATCTGGGTCCTGACGGTGGTGTGCATCGTGCTGATCGTGCCGCTCGAAGAACGGGAGCTGGAGGAGCGCTTCGGGGAGGAGTACCGGCGGTACCGGGAGCGGGTCCCGGCATTCTTCTGGTGGACCCGCCCCAAGCCCCCGTCCGGATCTCGGCCTCCCGAGTGATTCCGGCCTGCCGGAGCCGTGACCGGCCGGATCACTCCTCGAGGGGAGAAGGGGGCGCTCCTGCCTCGATTCTCGCTTCCAGGGTGATTCCGGCCTGCCGCAGGCGGTCGACGAGTGGGAGCCCCAGGCCGGAGGCGGGAGTGAGGACGCCGCCGGGGAGACCCTCCGCCTCGCCCCGGGCCAGGCAGAGAGCGGATTCGGCCAGCATCCGGCAGGTCGCCCCGTAGCCCGGGTCCCGGTCCGCGGAGACGGTGGTCTCGACCCGCACCGGCGGCCCGGCGGGCTCGGCCGGTTCCCCCTCGCCGTAGAGCACGATCCGGAAGTACCCCCGGGCCCGTTCCTCGGCCGTGGGACCCTCGCCGGGGGAGGGCAGGACGAAGCTCCGCAGCAGCCAGGCCGTCGGCGGGAGCGCAGCGCCGGCGGTGAACGCGGCCAGACCGGCCGAGAGCATCTCCGCCCGCACCCGGCCGCCCACCCCCCGGCCGGTGTCCATCGCCTCGTCGTACCGGAAGTCGCGCCCGTAGGGGTAGCCGAGGAGGGCGTTCGAGCGGCGGACGATCCGGGTGTTGATGCCGGCCATCAGGAAGGGGCCGGTCCACATCCCCCGGTCGTCGTCCAGGTGGGGCCGCATGCGGTCCCTGCCGTCGGGCCCTGCGCGCTCGTTCTCCGGGTTGAGCGCGTAGGGGTCCACGAGGATGCGCCGCACCGCCCGGTCCTCGCGCGCCTCCTTCAGGATCTCGAACAGGCTCGCCACCGTGCCGCCGCTGAACCTGCCGCGGGTCGAGCGGACGCGGAGCCGGTTGCGGCGCAACCGGGAGCCCGCCCGCTCCAGCGCGCGGTGGGTCAGCAGGGTGCCCAGGTCGGACGGGATCGAGTCGAACCCGCAGCAGTGGACGATCCGCGCCCCCGCGGCCGCGGCGCGGTCGTGGAACCGCTCCACGGTGCGCCGCATCCAGGGCACCTCCCCGGTCAGGTCGCAGCAGTCGGTCCCGTGCCGGGCGCAGAGCTCCACCAGCGGCGTGCCGTAGCGCGCGTACGGCCCGACCGTGGTGCAGACCACCCGGGTGCGCCGGACCAGGGGCTCCAGGGAGTCCGGGTCCAGGGCGTCGGCCACGAGGAGCGGCAGGTGGCGGGCGTCCGGGTCGGCGTCGGTCAGCTCGTCCCGGAGCGCCTCCAGCTTCTCCCGGCTGCGGCCGGCCAGGGCCCAGGCCAGGGGCTCCGGGGTCCCGCTCCTGCCCCTGCTCGGGTTGCGGCTCGGGCTGCGGCTCAGGCTCCGGACCAGGTACCGGGCCACCAGCCGTCCGGTGTAGCCCGTGGCCCCCCAAAGGACCAGGTCGAGGTCGCGCTCTTCCGGTGCGGTCATGGGTGCATCGTACCGCCTCGGCCGGCGCGCTTGACGGCACGGCCCCCGCCCGCGATACTCGCCTCCCGACCTTCCCGATCAGAAGGGAGCACTCATGTCCGGTTTCTGCCGTGGTTCCCGGCGGGCGCGCATCGCACCGCCCGTCCTCGCCCTGCTGTTGCTCGCCATCCTCGTCCCGCCGGCGGCCGGCGCCGCCTCCGCCCCCACCTCGGCCGACACCGCGCCCGGGCCGTTCGGCGACCTCGCCTACCGGCTCGTCGGCCCGGCGGCCGGGGGCCGGGTGGCCCGGGTGACGGGGATCCCGGGCGATCCGCTCACCTACTACGCGGCCACGGCCTCGGGCGGGGTCTGGAAGAGCGTCAACGGCGGCCTGGACTGGGAGCCGATCTTCGACGAGCAGACCACCAGCTCGACCGGGTCGATCGCCGTGGCGCCGTCCGACCCGAACGTGGTCTACGTGGGGACCGGCGAGGCCAACATCCGCGGCAACGTCTCCGAGGGGGACGGCATCTACCGCTCGACCGACGGCGGGGCCACCTGGGAGCACGTCTGGCGCGAGCGGGGCCAGATCGGCGCCCTGGCGGTCCACCCGTCGGACCCGGACGTGGCCTGGGCCGCGGTGCTCGGGAGGGCGTTCGGGCCGAACCCGGAGCGGGGCGTCTACCGGACCACCGACGGCGGCGCCACCTGGGAGCGGGTGCTCTTCCGGGACGAGGACACCGGCGCGTCCGACGTCACGCTCCACCCGACCAATCCGCGGATCCTCTACGCCGGGCTGTGGCAGGCGCGCCGCCGCCCGTGGGGCCTGACCAGCGGGGGGCCGGGGAGCGGGCTGTTCCGGTCCCGGGACGGTGGCTCCACGTGGGAGGAGCTGACCGGCGACGGCCTGCCGGAGCCTCCGTGGGGCAGGGTGGGGGTGCGGCTCGCGCCGTCCCGCCCGGACCGGATCTACGCCCTGATCGAGGCCGCCGAGGGCGGGCTCTTCCGCTCGGACGACGGCGGCGCGACCTGGCGGCGGATCAACGACAGCCGGGGCCTGCGGCAGCGGGCCTGGTACTACACGACCCTGACCGTGGACCCGACGGACCCGGAGACCGTCTGGTTCCCCCAGGTGCCGATGCTGAAGACGATCGACGGCGGCGCCACGGTCCGCAATGTCGCCGGCGGCGGGTGGGACTACCACGACGTCTGGATCGACCCCACGGACCCCCGGCGGATGATCGTGGGGAGCGACGCCGGGGTCTCCCTCAGCCGGGACGGCGGCGCCACCTGGCGGCGCCCGCCGCTGCCGATCTCGCAGGTCTACCACGTGACCACCGACACCCGGGAGCCGTACCGGGTGATGGCCACGCTCCAGGACTGGGGCACCGCCTCCGGGCCGAGCCACAGCCTCCACTGGGGCGGAATCTACCTGTCCGACTGGCACCCGGTGGGTGGTGGCGAGGCCGGCCACATCGTGGCCGACCCGGAGGACCCGGACGTGATCTACGCCGGCGAGTACCTGGGCTACCTCTCCCGCTTCGACGAGCGGACCGGCCGGGCCCGCAACGTCTCGGTCTACCCGTGGAACGGCTCCGGCCACCCGGCCTCGGACCTGCGCCACCGGTTCCAGTGGACCGCGCCGATCCTGCTCTCGCCCCACGACCACCGGGTGCTCTACCACGCAGCGGAGGTCCTGTTCCGGTCGACCGACGGCGGGCAGAGCTGGGAGGCGATCAGCCCGGACCTGACGCGGGACGACGAATCGAAGCAGCGCTGGTCCGGCGGGCCGATCACCGGCGACAACACCGGGGTCGAGTTCTACGGCACCATCTTCGCCCTCGCTGAATCCCCGGTGGAGGCTCCCCTCGAGGTCGGAACCCTGTGGGCCGGCACCGATGACGGCCGGGTGCACGTGACCCGCGACGGCGGCGCGAGCTGGACCGAGGTCACCGGGAACGTCCCCGGGCTCCCCGCGTGGGGGACGGTCTCGGCGATCGAGCCGTCGCGCCGGGACGCGGGCACCGCCTACCTGGTGGTCGACGCCCACCGGCTCGACGACCCGAGCCCCTACCTGTGGCGCACGACCGACTTCGGCGCGAGCTGGAGCCGGCTCGGGATGGGCCCGGACGGCAACCTGCCCCCGGACGAGCCCCTGTTCGTCGTCCGGGAGGACCCGGTGCGCGACGGCCTCCTGTTCGCCGGGGGCGAGCGGGGGGTCTTCTTCAGCCGGGACGGCGGGGCCACCTGGGAGCGGCTGCGGCTCAACCTGCCGACCGTTCCGGTTCCCGACCTGCGGGTCCACGGGGACGACCTGGTGGTCGGCACCAAGGGGCGCTCGATCTGGATCCTCGACGACCTGACCCCGGTCCGCGAGGCGTCCGACGAGACCGCCCGGCGCCCGGTCCACCTGTTCGCGCCGCCCGCCGCCGTGCGCTGGCGCTACCGGGAGCTCATGGGCGACGAGGCCGGAGCCGGCGAGAACCCGCCGCCCGGGGCCCTGATCACCTACTCGCTGGGGAACGGGGCCCCGGAGGCGGAGCCACCGGAGGAGCCGGAGCTCACGCTCGAGATCCTGGACTCCGAGGGCCGGCTGGTGCGCACCCTGCGGAGCACGCCCGAGCCGCTGCCGATCGGCCCCGAGCATCCGGACTGGTGGCCGGGCACCGAGGTCGAGGCCGCCCTGAGCGCCGCGCCGGGGATGCACCGGACCTCCTGGGACCTCGACTGGGAGGGCGCCGGCTTCGTCGAGGGCTCGCTGGTCGACTGGGGCGACCCCACCGCCGGGCCCACGGCCCTGCCGGGGGACTACACCCTGCGGCTCACCGCCGGCGGCGCGACGGCGACGGCGACCCTCACCGTGGAGCCGGATCCCCGCCTGGAGGTCCCCCGGGCGGAGCTGGAAGCGCAGCTCGCGTTCGCCCTGGAGCTCCGCGACGACCTGCGGCGGGTCGGGGCCGCGGTGGAGCGGATCCGGTCGCTCCGCGACCAGATCGGGAGCCGCAACCGGGCGCTCGCCGAGGGCCTCGGCGAGGCGCCGGGCGCCGCGTCCCTCGTCGAGGCGGGGGAGGGGATCCTCACCGCCCTCGACGACCTGGAGCGCAGGCTCCACGACCCGGACGCGGAGGTCACCTACGACATCCTGGCGGGCCGGGGCGGCGGGGCGAAGCTCTACTCTCAGCTCTCGGCCGTCTACGCGTTCTCGCTCGAAGGCGACGGGGCTCCGACCCAGGGAATGCGCGAGGTGGCGGCGGAGCTCCGCGACCGCCTCGCCGCCTGCGAGGACGCCCTGGAGGAGCTGATCGAGACCCGGGTGTCTCCGCTCAACGCCCGGGCCGTGGAGATGGGGGTGCCGTTCGTGGTCCCTCGCTGAGCATCTGCTAGCATCCGTCCGCGTTCGAGCCTTCTCTCGAATCCTCGACCCTCCGGAGGTTTGCCATGCAACCGAAGCACCGTGCCGTGCGCGCCCTGTCCGCGCTGACCCTGG
>JASFUJ010000170.1:0-6751 GCA_050050355.1 Acidobacteriota bacterium | reverse complement strand
CAGGGTCGAGGCGGTGGTGGTTCCGGGGCGCATGGTGTCTGTCTCCCAGGGTCGTGATCAAGCTCGTGAGCGGTCGTGGAACGGGCTCGGCCGACTCTACCCGGTTCGGGGCGCTCCGGACATCACCCCCTGTCCGGGTAGGTCGCTCCCGCCTGGACGCGTGTTGCCCGGTGCGTCGGGTCGCGAGATTCTTGCGACATCATGAAAGCGCGCTCCCCATGGACGATCGACGAACGCCGGTTCCCGGCCGGCGGCTCGATGGAGGAGAAGGCCCGCTTCCTCCTGCAGTACGCGGTCCTCGCCCCGTCGAGCCACAACACGCAGCCCTGGCGCTTCGCCGTGCGCGGACCGACCGTCCGCCTGTACGCCGATGCGGGGCGCTGGCTGCGGGTTGCCGACCCGGATCGGCGCGAGCTGCACATCTCGCTGGGCTGTGCTCTCGAGAACCTCCTGATCGCGGCCGAGCACTTCGGGCTCGGGCACTCCACGGAGCTGGCCCCCGAGCGGGCCGAACCGGACCTCCTCGCCACGGTCCACCTGGAGCCCGAGGGAGAGGCCTCCGCCTGCCGGCCGCCCGAGCTGTTCGGCGCCATCACCCGCCGCCGCACCACCCGGCAGGTCTACCGGGAGAAGGAGGTCTCCGGCGAGGCGCTCGGGCGCCTCCGGGCCGTCTGCCGCGAGGACGGCGTCCGTTTGCTGTTGATCGACGACCCGGAGGCCAGGGCCTGGGTGGAGCGGCTCATCGCCGAGACCGACGAGCGCCAGTTCGACGACCCGGCCTGGCGCGCCGAGCTCGGTGAGTGCCTGGGAGACGGCGCCTTCGGCGACCGCTGGCCGGTCGCCCAGCTCTCCCGGATGATCGTCACGAGATTCGACCTCGGCGAGTCGGTCGCTCGCCGGGACACGGAAGCCTTTGCCAGCGCCCCGATCTTCGGGGTGCTCATCAGCCTCGAGGACGATCCGGCGACCCGCGTCCGCATCGGACAGGTGTTCGAACGGGTCTACCTGACGGCCACCGCCCTGGGGCTCTGCCTCCAGCCGGTGAGCCAGATCCTCGAGCTCGGCGCCCCCAAGGACGTCCTCGGTGACGTTCTCCAGATCGGCGCCGCCATCCCACAGCAGCCGTTCCGTCTCGGATACGGCAAGCCCCGCCGGCGACCCTCTCCTCGGCGTCCAGTCGAGGAGGTGCTGGTCGTCTCCTAGCCTGGACTAGCCCCGCAACCGAAAGCCGCAGTGCGATCCGCCCCCTCCCCCCGAGAGATCGGGGGAAGGGGGCCGGCCGTGAGGAGGATGGCTCGCTGACGCTCGTATCCGGCCGGGGCGGAGCCCGGCCGCTTCGGTGAGGCCGGGGCGGAGCCCGGCGAGGTGGCTCGCTGACGCTCGCATCCGGCCGGGGCGGAGCCCGGCCGCTTCGAGGGGGGCGGTCGGCGTCGAACCCTCTTGTGAAGCGGCCGGCCTCTGCGCCGGCCGACCGTGCCCGTCAGGGCACCACCGCACCCTTCAGGAGTACCGGACCCAGCGCCAGATCTCCTGGATCGTGGGCTTCTTGCCGACCATCAGGATGCCGACCCGGTAGATCCGGCTGGTGAGCCAGATCATGAAGCCCACGAAGAGCACGGTCAGCCCGTACCCCAGCGCGATCTGCCACACCGGCGGCGACTGCACCGCGATCCGGAGCATCATGAGCAGCGGCGTGAACAGGGGGATCAACGACGCCACCACCGCCCACGGAGCGTTCGGATCGTTGACCACCGGCATGAACAGCACCAGCGGAGCCACCAGGAAGACCACCGCGATGCTGGCGAGCTGCTGCGCCTCCTGGACGTTGTTGAAGGCCGACCCGATGGCGGCGTAGAACGAGGCGTACAGGAAGTAGCCGAGCAGGAAGCAGATCCCGAAATGGACCGCCAACCCGAGCCCGAGGCTGGGGATCGACAGGTCCGGCGGCAGGTAGGCCATCGCCGACACCACCGCCGGCGCGGTCAGCACCGCGATCGTGCCGAGCCAGATGGTGAGCTGGGTCAGCCCCACCAGGCCGATTCCCACCAGCTTGCCGATCATCAGCTCGAACGGCCGGACCGACGAGATCACCACCTCCACGGCCCGGGAGGTCTTCTCCTCCAGCACGCCGTTCATCACCTGCTGGCCGTAGATGATGATGATCATGTAGAGCAGCAGGAAGAGCACATAGGCCAGCGCGACGCCGGCGAAGCCGGCCTCGGCGCGCGCCCCCTTCTCGGTGACCTTGACCGTCTCCAGCCCGATCGACCGGGTCAGCTCGGCCACCCGGTCCGGGTCGATCCCGGCCTCGGCCAGGCGCTGGCGCCGGATCTCGGCCGACAGCGCATCTTCCAGCACCTCCTGGGTCAGGAAGTTGGACACGCTCTCGGCGTGGTACTCCACCCGGTTCTCCTCCAGGCTCTCGGGAGAGATCCAGAGCCAGGAGTCGATCTCCTCCGCCAGCACCCGACGCTCCAGCTCCGCACGCTGATCCTGCCGCGCGGAGGGCGTCGCCGCCGGCTCCTCGACCCGGACGTCGAAGCGGACCTGCTTCACCTCGCCGTCCGCGGAGCCTCCCAGCCGCTCCGCCAGCGGCTCGGCGATCCGGCCGGTCTCGTCGACCACCACGATGGCGTGGTCGGTGGTGGTCTTCGACATCACCAGGGCCGGCAGCAACGCCAGCCCGGCGAACAGCGCCGGCACCAGGATGGTCGACAGCCAGAAACCCTTGGTCTTGATCCGGGAGACGTACTCCCGCTTGACCAGCACCTTGACCTTGTCAGCTCGCATCGCGCACCGCCTGGATGAAGATCTCTTCGAGGTCCGGCTCCCGGGAGCGGAACTCGGTGACGTCGACCGTGCGGGTCAGCTCCCGGAGCACCGAGGCGCCGTTGGCGTCCTCCTCGAGGAGGATCCGGGCCTGACTCGATCCCGGGCCGGTGGCCGCGCCGTCGTCCGGGATCACCGCGGCGATGCCGGGGATCCCGTCGATGCCGTCCAGGCCGCCGTCCGTCACGAGCCGGTAGGAGTTGCCGCCCCGCTCGCGCTTGAGGTCCGCCAGGTCGCCCTGGAGCACCACCCGCCCGCGGGAGATCAGGCAGATGTGGTCGCACAGCTTCTCCGCCTGCTCCATCACGTGCGTGGAGAAGACGATGGTGCGGCCCTCCGCCTTGAACTCGGCGAGCACGTCCTTGAACAGGCCCTGGTTGATCGGGTCGAGGCCGGAGAACGGCTCGTCCAGGATCACCACCTGCGGGTCGTGGAGCACGGTGCCGGCGAGCTGGATCTTCTGCTGCATGCCCTTCGACAGCTCCTCCACCTTGGACCGGGCCCGCTCGTCCAGCTCCAGCCGCTCCAGCCAGCGTCCGGCACGCTCCGTGGCGTCGCCGCGGCGCAGGCCGTGGAGCTCGCCCAGGAACGCCAGGTGCTCGACGACGGTCATCTTTCGGTAGAGGCCCCGCTCCTCCGGCAGGTAGCCGATCCGTTCCAGGTCGTCCCGGGTGCGGGGCCGTCCGAGGAGCAGGATCTCGCCCGAGTCCGGGGCGATGATGTCCATCACCATCCGGATCGTGGTCGTCTTGCCCGCCCCGTTGGGGCCGAGGAGGCCGAAGATGGTCCCCGGCGGCACCTCGGTCGACACCCCGTCGACCGCGACGAAGTCGCCGTAGGTCTTGCGTACGTTGCGGAGCTCGAGGCTCGGTTGCTGCATCGCTCGCGTGTCTCCCTTCCGGAGGTTTGGGCAGATCCCTCCCGGGGTTCGTTCCGCGCGGGGGGGTGGCCGGATGGCTGCTCCCGGTACGGCCTGCGCCGCGGAATGTTCCGTCCATCTTAGCGGGGTTCGGGGCGGGGTCCGCGACGCGCTGGTCGCCGCGCGTCTTGCAAGCTCCGGTCAATGTCGTGATAGCATATCCAGCCCACGCTCATCCGAGAAACGTCCGCTGAACCTCCGCGAGGTCGCGATGCCACGTCGTTCCCGATTCCCCTCCCGCCGCTCCCGCCTGATCTTCCGCCCACTCCTCGGCCTCCTTCCGGTCCTGTCGCTGGCCTCGATCCTGATGCTCTGCACCGGTCCGGCCGCCGCCGCTCCGACCGACCGAGCGACCCCGTCCCCGCGGCCCCGGCTGGTGAAGGACATCCACGACGAGCCGTTGTCGACACCGTCGTTCTCGTCGCCCAGGTCGTTCGTCGCGCTGGGGGACCTGGCGTTCTTCCTGGCCGGCGATCCGGCCGACGGGCTCGAGCCCCGGGTCAGCGACGGCACGGCCGAAGGCACGCGGCTGCTGATCGACCTGTGCCCCGGCACGTGCGACTCGTTCGTGACCCCGCTCCGGACGCTCGGCGACCGGTTGCTCTTCAGCAACATCCGCGAGCTCTGGACGACGGACGGGAGCCTCGGCGGGACCGCCCGGCTTCCCGGGCGAGCGCTGTCGGACGAGCCGGCCGAGTTTCTTCTGGGGGAGCTCACCGGCCCTCTCCGCCTGGTCTATGCCGGTCCGGACACGCGCACTCCGTCGGGGCTCGATCAGGCGCTCTGGGTCACCGACGGTACGCCGCAGGGGACGCGCCCCTTCTACGAGCTGACGGGGTCGTCCAGGACTCCCCTGCCCGGGGCGAGCCTCGGCCACACCGTGCTGTTCGTCCGCGAATCCTTCGACGCGGGAACCGAGCTCTGGGGGACCGACGGCACGGAGTCGGGCACCGGCCTGGTCTCCGACATCCTGCCGGGTGACGGTTCGTCCAGTCCGGACCAGATCGGAGCGCTGGGCTCGGGGATCGCCCTCTTCGCCGCCACCGGTCCCAGCGCCGGTCGGGAGCTCTGGCGCAGTGACGGGACGGCGTCCGGCACCCGCCGGGTGGCCGACCTCAACCCCGGCCCCGGCTCCTCGAACATCCTGTTCCCGCCGGTCGCCGACGGCTCGCGGGCCTTCTTCGTCGCCGAGCCGCTCCCCTCCGGCGCGGGCTCGCTCCAGCTCTGGGTCAGCGATGGCTCCGGCGGTGGCACGCGCACCCTGACCGCGTTCGCGGCCCCGGAGCCGTTCGGCGACCGCCGGGACCTGATCGTGAGCGCGCGGAGCCGGGCCGAGCGGTTCCAGGTGATCGGCGGTCGGCTCTACTTCGTCGCGGACGACGGCGTCGCCGGCCTGGAGCTCTGGACCAGCGACGGCACGCTCCTGGGGACCCGGCGCGTGGCCGACCTCTGCTCCGGCTCCTGCGCGTCCGCTCCGCGGCTCGCCCTCGACCATCCTCCCGGGACCGTCCTGTTCACCGCCGACGACGGCTCGGGCCGGCGGCCGTGGGTGACGGACGGTACGGCCCCCGGCACCCGGCCCCTGGTCACCGCCTGCGGCGGCCCCTGCCCGGGGAGCGCGTTCGGCTTCCGCGGGGACGGGCGCCGGGTCTTCTTCGTCGCCGCCGACGACCCGGGAACGCAGCGCCAGCTCTGGGTGACGGACGGCACCGCCGCCGGAACCGTGCGCCTCACGGACTTCGGGCCGGAGGCGATCGGCCTCCAGGGAGGTCCGGACGACGCCGGCTTCGCGGGGGGCAGGTTCCTCTTCGCCGCCCACGATCCGGAGCGCGGCACCGAGCCGTGGGCGAGCGACGGCACCCGGTCCGGTACCGGCCCGCTGGCCGATCTCTCCACGGTGGAGACCGCGAGCTCGGAGCCCCGATGGCTTCTCTCCGCCGCGTCCGCCAGGGTCTTCTTCACCGCGAACGACCCGGTGCACCGGGACGGGCTCTGGGTGAGCGACGGCACCGCCGCCGGGACCCGGGCGGTCCGGGAGCTGGTGCCCGGGGATCCCGAGGTCCGGGGCACCGACCTGGTGGCGACGGTCGGCCCCCGGGGACTGTTCGTCACCGGCGGCCGCCTCTGGGTGAGCGACGGCACCGGGGCGGGCACCACGCCCCTGGCGGACCTGCCGGCGAGGGTCGCCGGGGCGATCTCGCCCCCGCCGATCCCCCGGGTCGACTACGGGGAGCTGGACCTCGACTCGGGCCCCGCGGCGGTCTTCTTCCTCGGCGAGGAGCTGTGGGTCAGCGACGGCACGGCCTCGGGGACCGGTCCGATCGCCGACCTCCAGCTTCCTCCGGGGGTCCGCGTGGGACCGGTCTTCGCCGGTCTCCCGGACGGCGCCGGCGGGGTCGACCGGGTGGTGTTTTCGGCGCGGGGCGACGGGGGCGGGAGTCCCGCCGGTCTGTGGATCACCGACGGCACGGCGGCGGGGACGCGGCTCCTGGTGTCCGGCGCGGAGGAGGACGACTTCCTCGCCCAGCAGCTCACCGCGGCCGCCGGCCTGGTCTTCTTCGGCAGCAACGGCGGTGGGGGCGGCTTCGAGCTGTGGGTGAGCGACGGCACCGCGGAGGGCACCGGCAGGCTGGACGCTCCGCTGTTCAGTCCCGGCAACCTGACCGCCGTCGGCGGCCGGCTCTTCTTCTCCGCCAACAGCGATTTCGGGAGCCGCGAGCTGTGGGTGAGCGACGGCACCACGGCGGGCACCCGGATGGTGACTTCGGCGCCCGGAGAGGGGCGGCCGACCAACCTGCGGATCACCGAGGCGTTCGGCGGCCGTCTCGCGTTCGTGCCGGACGACGGCGTGCTCGGCCACGAGCCGTGGGTGAGCGACGGCACCGCCGCCGGCACCCGCCGGGTGATCGACCTCTGGCCCGGCCCCACGGGCTCCGAGCCGGAGCACCTGGAGGCCGTGGGGGATCGCCTGGTGTTCACCGCGTCGACGCCGGACCGGGGGCG
>JASFUJ010000169.1:0-6771 GCA_050050355.1 Acidobacteriota bacterium | reverse complement strand
TCGAACGCCTTCATGGTCAGCGCGTAACACTCGGGGATCGACGACGGCGCCAGCACGATCACCGGGTAGCCGCCCGCCGTGCCCCAGCGCACGAACTGCACGTCCCCCTGGGAGACCGTCGTCGCCCCGCCGGTGCCCGGCCCCAGCCGCTGCACGTCGACGATCACCAGCGGCACCTCGCCCTGGAGCGCCAGGCCCACGTTCTCGCTGTACAGGCTGATCCCGGGGCCGCTGGTGGCCGTCATCGCCCGGGCCCCGCCCATCGCCGCCCCGATGCACATGCCCAGGGAGGCGATCTCGTCCTCTCCCTGGATCGCCACGCCCCCGGCCTTCGGCAGCTCGGAGAGCATGGCCATCAAGATGGACGACGCCGGCGTGATGGGGTACCCGGCGAAGAACGAGCACCCGGCCGCCAGCGCCCCCCGCACGATCGCGGTCGAACCGTCCGTCAGCTCACGCATGCCTCCACTCTCCCGCCGATTTCGAGCGGTTTCCACACCCCGGCGGGTGGTGGGGACGAACGGGCGGAGGCGGACCGACGCCCGGCGGAGCAGGCTCCCTTCCTTGCTCCACTTACCGCTGTCGGCTACACTCGACCATCGAGCCTGGCGCCCTGCACCCTGTCTCGCTTCGCGGGGAACCGACACCGAATCAAGAGGTAAGCCCGTCTTGCCTGGACGATCCGACGGAGAACGCCTTGGAGCCGAACAAGATCCTGGTCGTGGACGACTCGAAGCTGATGCACAAGATGTTCGAGGTGATGCTGCGTCAGTATCCGCGGGTCTCGGCCAGCGACGGTCAGGAGGCCCTCGACCGGCTCGAGGAGAACGACGACGTCGACCTGGTGCTGCTCGACATCAACATGCCCAACATGAACGGCATCGAGTTCCTCGAGCAGGTGCGGTCCAACGGACGCCTGGACGAGCTCACCGTCATCATCATCAGCACCGAGGGAACCGAGGAGGACACGGCCCGCGGCCTGGAAGCCGGGGCCACGGCGTACATCAAGAAGCCGTTCCGGACCGACGAGCTCCTCGAAGTGATCTCGAAAGCCTGAGAGTGAAGCCAGCGGCGTGAGCGAACAGAGCACCAACCAGCGGACGACCGGCGGGAAGAGTCGCCTGAGCCACGAATCGATGAGCGGCGGAGACCTGCTCGACCAGTTGCGGGCCACGCTCGACCGGGCCGGCGAGCTCGTTCGGGTGATCGAGGAGGACCTGGGGGCGGCCGGGGTGCCGACCACCGGCAGCGACCAGGAGCGCACCAAGGACCTGGAGGCGCGCCTCGGCGCCGCGGAGAGCGACGTCAAGGAGCTGGCCGCCCGGCTGGTCGATTCGGAGCACCAGGCCGGCCGGCTGATGAACCTGTACGTGGCGACCTACCAGCTCCACGCCACGCTCCACCCGTCCGAGGTGCAGCAGACCATCGCCGAGATCGCCATCAACCTGCTCGGCGCCGAGCGGTTCGTCCTGCTGCTCAAGGACGAGGAGACTCCCGAGGAGTGCGAGGTCGCCCTGGGAGAGGACATCGACGACGACCCGCTCTACGGCTCCGGCCGCTACGCCGGCGGCGACTCCATGGTCGACGAATCCCTGGAGGACGGCGTCCTGCGACTCGGCCCCCACGACGACTCCCCCGCCCTCGCGGCGGTGCCGCTCCGGGTCCACGACGCGGTCGTGGGCGCCCTCGTGATCCTCAAGCTCTTCGACCACAAACCGATGCTCCGAGGCGAGGACCGGGACCTGCTCGACCTGCTGTCGGCCCACGCCGCCTCGGCCCTGTTCGCCGCCCGCCTGTACGCCGCGAAGGACCGGAAGCTCCGCAGCCTCGAGAGCCTGGTCAAGCTGGCCCGGGGCGAGGAGTAGCGGCCGATGCCAACCGTCCCGGCGACCCGCTCGCGCTGAGTCATGGCCATTTCAGGAAGTCTCGAAGACGTCTCCGTCGCGGACGTCATGCAGTTCATCCACCTCGGGCAGCGGACCGGGACGCTCATGCTGCGCAGCGAGGACCTGCGGGCCATGATCGGCTTCCACCAGGGCAGGCTCGTGAGCGCCGGCAGCCCCTCGACCCCGCGGCTGGGCGAGCTCCTGATCAACTCGAGCCTGATCACGCCGGACCAGCTCCAGGAGGCGGTGGCCCTCCAGAAGTCGGAAGAGGAGCGGCGCACCCTCGGCCAGATCCTGCTCTCCACGCACGCCATCGGCCAGGAGGACCTGGGGCGGGTGGTGCGCCAGCAGATCGAGGAGACCATCGGCGAGCTGGTCTGCTGGGAACGGGGCACGTTCGAGTTCGTGGTGGACGACCTGAGGCCGGTGGACGACATCGCCCTCTACCCGGGGGACGTGCTCCCCGACGCCGACATCAACACCCAGATGGTCCTCCTGGAGGCGGCGCGGATCTTCGACGAGCGCAACCGAGACGCCGAATCCGCCACCGAAGAGACCCATCCGGCGATCCCCGGAGCGGAGGGTCGCGGGACCGGCCGCGGCTCGGGCCCCGGAGGGGAGGGAGCTCAGGAGGAGACCTGGCCCGGCATCGAGCACGGCCGCGCCGCCGACGAGAGCGATGCGGAAGCCGCCGCCCTCGCCGCGGAGCAGGAGCAGGGAGCCCACCGGCTCCAGATCGTCACCTCGGATGCCGTCCTGGCCGAGGCGCTCGACCACGCCCTGCCGCCCGGCTTCGCGGCCATCGAGTCGGTCGGCCTGGACTCGGCCGGCAAGGCGTTCCCCGGACACGAGCCGCCGATCGTGCTACTCGACCTGCGCGAGGATCACGTGAGCGTCGAAGACCTGGCGCGCCTGCGCCGCACCCGGGTCGGCACCCCGGTGGTGGCGCTGGTGGACTGGGACGGCCCGCTCGGCAAGGTCTACCAGGCGGGCGCCCTGGCCGCCGTCCCGCCCGAGGTCGACGCCATCGTCACCTGCGTGGCCGGGCTGGCCACCAACCGGGGCCGGAGCGCCCTCCAGCCCGAACGGCTGGCCCACGCCACCGCGGAGCAGACCGGAGCCGGCGTGGAGCGGCTGCGGCGCGTCTTCGGCGACCTGCGCTCCGGCCTGATCTCCGCCACGGTCGCCCTCAACCTGATGCACATCATCTCCGAGTCGGTGGAGCGGGCGATCCTCTTCCTGGTCAAGAAGGATGAGCTCTCCGCCCTCGGCGCTTTCGGCCTCGACGCCGAAGGCCAGCCGCTCGCCGAGCGCACCCGGGGCATGAAGCTCTCGCTGCGCGACGACAACGCCCTCAGCCGGAGCTTCGAGCGGAGTGAGGTGGTGGCCACGGACTTCGACGAGGCCGGGCTCCCCGAGACCTTCGCCCGGATGCTCGGCCGCCCGGCCAACGGCAAGGTGGTGATCTTCCCCGTTCTCGGTGCGCAGCGGGTGATCTCGATCATCTACACCGACAACGGGGAAAACGAGAGCCCGATCGAGGACATCGAAATCCTCGAGCTGGCCACCGCCCAGGTGGGCATGGCCTTCGAGAACGAGCTGTTGCGACGCCAGATCAACCAGCAGAGCTAGTGGGTGATTGGGAATTAGGAATTAGGAATTAGGAATTGAGGCCAGAGCCGATGGTCTTGCGCGGTAGTCTCCGGCTGACGCCAACGGGCACAGACACTCCCTGGAGCGAAACCGGCACAGGATGGGTAGCCGCACGACTCGACCCAACTCCTAATTCCTGATTCCTAATTCCTAATTGACGAGAATGCACGGGATCCCACTGGACCAGTCCGAGCTGACCGTCCGAACCCTCGGGGAACCCTCCCTGCCCTCTCCCCTCCCGTTGCCGCCGGAGGGCCGCGGGGGGACCGGAGCCTTCGTGCGGGAGGGCACCCGGGTGCGCTGCTCGATCGAAGTGCCACCGGAAGGGGTCGACGGAGTGGACCCCTGTTTCGAGAAGGCGGGGCCGCGGGAACGGCTGTTCTTCGACCCCGCCACGACGCGCGCGGCGATCGTGACCTGCGGGGGCCTGTGCCCGGGCACGAACAACGTCCTGCGCTCGGCCTATTACCAGCTCCACTACCGGTACAAGGTCCCCGAGGTCCTGGGCATCCGCTACGGCTTCGAGGGGCTGAACCCTTCCAAGGGCAAGCCGCCGGTCCCGCTCACCCCGGAGTACGTGGAGGACATCCACCGCCAGGGCGGGACCGAGCTCGGCTCCTCCCGGGGGCCCCAGAACGTGGCGCTCATGGTCGACTTCCTCCAGGACCGGGAGATCGACGTCCTGCTGTGCATCGGCGGCGACGGCACCCAGCGGGGGGCCCACGCCATCTGGGAGGAGATCGAGCGGCGCGGCCTGAGGATCGGGGTCGTGGGAGTCCCCAAGACCATCGACAACGACGTCCCCTTCGTCTACCGCTCCTTCGGGTTCTACACCGCCATCGAGCACGCGCGGGCCGTGATCCAGGGGGCCCACGTGGAGGCCCAGGGGGTCCGCAACGGCATCGGCCTGGTGCAGCTCATGGGCCGCTATGCCGGGTTCATCGCGGCCGGAGCGACCCTGGCCAGCCAGGAGGTCAACTTCACGCTGATCCCCGAGGTCCCGTTCGAGCTCGACGGCGCGGGCGGCCTGCTCGAGAGGCTCCACGCGCGGCTCGAGGAGCGGGGGCACGCCGTGGTGGTGGTGGCGGAGGGCGCCGGGCAGGACCTGTTCCCGGAAGCGGAGCGGGAGCGGGATGCCTCGGGCAACGTGAAGCTGAACGACATCGGGATGTTCCTGCGGGAGCGGATCGACGACTACTTCGAGGAGCGGGGCGTCTCCGCGCATCTCAAGTATTTCGACCCCAGCTACATCGTCCGGTCGGCCCCGGCCAGCACCTCGGACAGCCTGCTGTGTGACTCCCTCGCCCGGCACGCGGTGCACGCGGCCATGGCGGGCAAGACCGACATGCTCGTCGGGTACTGGCACGACGTGTTCGTCCACGTGCCGATCCCGGCCGTGGTGCGACGGCACAAGCGGCTGGATCCGGAGGGAGGGGTCTGGATGGCCGTGCTCGAAGCGACCGGACAGCCGGCCCGGTTCGGCGGGGCCTAGGAGTCTGCGATCCTCGCGGTGCTCCGCGCGCGCGGAGCGTCCGGCCCCGCAAGATGCTCCGTTTTGTGTAAACTAATAGAATACAGAAAAACGCAGGAGGCCTGGGATTCTCCTGCAACCGCCTTGACAAGCTTCTACTACTCCGGTAATACTATCGAGGTAGTCGAAGGAAGGAGCTGACGATCATGACCGACAAACACCGTCTCGGAGATCTCCAACTCGCCATCATGCGGGAGCTCTGGCGCCGGGGCGAGGCCTCGGTGGCGGAGGTGCATCGGGCGCTGGAGAGCGCCCGGGGCCTCGCTCTGACCACCATCGCCACGATGCTCCGGAAGATGGAAGACAAGGGCGTCGTAACTCACCGCAGCGAAGGTCGTAGGTACATCTACCAGCCGACTGTGTCGGAGAGTGCGGTCCGGCGCACTATGGTAGGTGAGCTGACGGAACGACTGTTCAGCGGAGAGGTGACGGCCCTGGTCGGGCATCTGCTCTCCGAGTACGACATCGATGCCGAGGAGCTGGACCAGCTCCGGTCATTGATCGCCGAGCACGAACGCACCGAACCCGAATAGGAGCATGACATGACCGCCTCGATCCCCCTGGCCTGGCTCGGCACCTACCTCGTCCACAGCACCATCCTCCTGGGCGCGGTATGGGCCGTCTCCCGGTGGCTGCGCCGCCGCGGCCCGGAAACCGCGTCCGCCGTCGAGGAGAGGCTGTGGAAGACCGCCCTTGTCGGCGGACTGATCACCGCCACGCTGCAGGTGGGACTGGCGTTCGTGCCGGGACCCCGGCTGCCCCTGTTCTCCGGCCTCGCGGCGACCGACGCGCCGGCGCCGGCGGCCCGGCCAGCCGGCGCGGCCGAGCGATTCGACGAGCAGGCCGTCGCGGCCTCGGCCCCGCGCTTCGCACCCGCGGCCGGGTCGCACCCGATCCTCGACTCGCCCGCGGCGCTCCTGCCCGGCTGGCAGCGGCTGGTGCTCGGCGTCTGGACGCTCGGCGGGCTGATCGGGCTGGGGCTCCTCGCCGGGGCCTGGATCCGTCTCCGCCGGACCCTCCACGACCGCTCCGAGGTGTCCCGTGGCACGGCACGGGCCACGCTCGACCGGCTGGTGGCCGCGAGCCGGAGCCGGCGGGACGCGCGCCTCACCGGGTCCGACCGGCTCCCGGTGCCGGTGGCCCTCGGCGTCCTGGAGCGCGAGATCTGCGTGCCGCACCGGGTCCTCGAGTCGTTCGGGCCGCGCCGCCAGGAGGGCCTGCTGGCCCACGAGCTGGCGCACCTGGAGCGCCGGGATCCGGCGTGGCTGCTGGCCGCCCGGGTGATCGAGAGCGGGCTCTTCGTCCAGCCCCTGAACCGGCTCGCCCGCGCCCGGCTCCAGGAGATCGCCGAGTACCGGTGCGATCGCTGGGCCGTGGAGCACACCGGAGACCGCGTCGGGCTCGCCCGGTGCCTGACCGAGGTGGCGGAGTGGATGACCGGAGTCGAGCCGGCGCCGCGCCTGAATCCGGTCCCCGGAATGGCCGGCGACCGGCGCACCCTGGGCCGGCGCGTGCGCCGGATCCTCGCCGACGCCCCGAAGGGAGCGGGCGAGGAGCCCTCGGGCGCACGTCGGTGGGGGCTCGGGTTCGCCGCCGCGGCGTTGCTGGGAATCGGCTGCTTCGCCCCGGGCGTCGCCCCGGCCGTGCCCGCGGAGGCCGCGACCTCGATGGCGGCGCAGGAGAGTGAGCGCGCGGAGGCGG
>JASFUJ010000168.1:0-6772 GCA_050050355.1 Acidobacteriota bacterium | reverse complement strand
GTCGGGGGACGAGAACGTGCGCGCGCCGCCGGCGCCCGGCTCCACCTCCGGGCGGAGGGCGAAGCTCCCCGGAGTGGTGCCCCCGTTGCCGGGGTCGGGCGCGCCGTGGAGCGGCGCCGGGTAGGCGGCCGGGTCGAAGGGGGGGCGATCGGGTCGGTCGTGATCGTGCGGTCGATCCTTCGGTCGATCCTTCATGGGGGCGGCTCCTCCTCGTGATTCCGTGATTCGGAGGCTCGCCCGGCCCTGAAAAGCTGTCTCTGGAGAACCGAGGCGTGCTTCCCTACGCCGGTACGAACCGGATCAGGTTCTGCGGGTTCATCTCAGCGGCCCGCCTCCTCGCACGGATGCGGGCCGCGCCCCGAGCGTTTGGACGACATGTTACCAGGACCGCCGCTGCCGCCGGTCGTGTCGCATGAATTTCATCAACTCTGTCACGAATGAACACAGAGTTGCACTATGTACGTGAATGAACCCTGACAGAAAGGAGGTGAGCGCTCTATGAAGAAGTTCGAGATTCGCGAGGCGGAGACCGTCAAGACGACCGCCACGGCCTATCCCTGTTGGATGTGCCCCTGGATCTGCGTCCCGGGCTAGCTCATGCAGCATTCCGTCCGGAGGCCGGCGAAACCGCCGGCCTCCGGACGGTTCCACCGCGGCCAGTCACCCGACCCATCCGAGCCTCGACCCGCATGAACCGCACCATGGAAACAGCCCAAAGCGCCCAGACGGTGACCGTGTTCCCGTTCACCCGTCTCGACGAGGACGGGGAGGTGATCATCGGCCGCCCGGAGACCGGTACCTTCCTGGTGCTGGAGCCCTCCGCGGTCGAGGTGCTCGACTGGCTCGCCGACGGCTCGACCATCGACGAGGCGCGCCACCGGTACCGGGAGCTCCACGGCGAGCCCCTGAACCTCCAGCCCTTCCTGAAGCACCTCTCGGCGAAGGGCTTCGTCCGGCTCGGCCGCAACGGTGCGGCGCCGGACGGCTCCGAGGCCCCGGATTCGGATTCCACCGAGGGCGCCGACGGCGTGCGCCGCTTCCACCTGGAGGCGATCACGCCGGAGGCCGCGCGCACGGTGTTCAGTACCCCGGCCCTGACCGGCGTCGGCCTGCTGCTCGCCGCCGCCGTCCTGGCCCTGATCGCCCGCCCCGACCTGCTCCCCTCCTGGCGGGCCCTCTACTTTCCCGACGGGCTGGGGAGGTTCGGCAGTGCGCTCGCGGTGCTCAGCCTGCTGCTGGTCGCCGTCCACGAGCTGGCCCACCTGGTGGCGGCCCGCGCGGTGGGCGTGTCGTGCCGGTTCGGGTTCGGGACCCGCCTGTGGGTGCCGGTGGCCGAGACCGACATGACCGGCGTGTGGGCCGTGCCGCGACGCAAGCGCTACCTGCCCTTCCTCGCGGGCCCCCTGGCCGACGCCACCGGAGCCGCCCTCTGCGTGCTCTTCCTCTTCGCCGAGGCCGAGGGCTGGCTGATGGCGCCGTCGTGGGCGGTCCGCTTCGCCGGGGCACTCCTGCTGATCTACCTGCTGACCATTCTCTGGCAGTGCTACCTGTTCGTCCGCACCGACTTCTACTACGTCCTCGCCAACCTGCTCCGGTGCAAGAACCTGATGGAGGACACGAGGGTGTTCGTCGGCAACCTGGCCGCCCGGGTGCTGCCCTGGATCCGGACGCGGGATCAGTCCCACCTGCCGGAGCACGAGCGGCGGGCGGTCCGGTGGTTCTCCCTGGCCTGGCTGGGAGGCCGGTGTGTGGCGATCGCCGCGCTCGTCTGGATCCAGCTCCCCCTCGCCTGGAGCTACCTGGTCCTCCTGGGGGGCGCCCTCACCGGCTCCGCCGACACTCGACAGAGCCCGGGAACGCTGTTCACCGCGGTGCTCGCCGTGACCACGCTCGCGCTCGGACTCACCCTGTGGATCCGCAGCCTGTACCGAAGGAGACGATGACGATGACGACCCTGACCTCTCTCCGCGACCTGGAGATCGAACCCGGACGACCGGTGATCCTCGAGGCGCCTCCCGGCCCGATCCGGGACGAGCGCCTGGAGCGCTGGCTCGAGGAGACGGACCCCGGAGGGGAACGGTCCTGGCTGCTCGACTGCGACGCGGCCCGTCACGGCCTCTGGGCCGGCCTCGGCCAGTGGCTGCTGGATCTCCACCCCGCCCTGGAGGAGCGGGCTCCCGAGCTCGTCGAGCGCCACTCCCACGAGTTCGTGAACATCGCTCCGCGCCTCCGCCGCTCGATCCGGTCGGGAATGGTCACGCTGACCGACGAGGCCCAGGCCGACGAGGCGGTCCGGAACTACGCCATCGACCGGGGATACCGGCTCGGGCACGGGGTGATCGAGCTGCTCGAGCGCTGGCAGGGGATGACCGGCGACGACGGCTGGACCGTGGTCTGCCGCGACTACGACCGGGCGGGAGCCCTGGTCCAGCGCTTCTTCCGCGAGCTCGTGCGGCGGCGGGGCCGGACCCTCGGGCTGCGACTGGTCCTGGTCACGTCGCCGGCGTCCGGCGATGCGGAGGCGGAGGACCTCGGCTTCGATCCCGCGCCGGAGCGGATCCGGTGGACCCTCCCCGACGAGCCCTGGCCCCCGGTGGACGGTGCGGAGATGCGGCGCCGGGCCGAGGCGCTGGAGCGAGAGGTGTCGCAGGATCCGTTGAAGATCGAGATCCACCTGGGCGAGCTGATCCACCTGTGGCGGTCGAGCGACCGCCCCGAAGGCGCGCTCCGCTGGAAGGCCCTGGCCCTGGGGATCTACAACCACTACGGCTTCTACGAGGATGCGCTGCAGTTCGTGGAGCCGATCCTCGAGAGCCTGGAGTCGATCGAGCCGATCGAGGGGTACCAGTACTTCTTCACCCGGTGGAACATCGTCGGGAGCGTCTTCGGCTGCCTGGTGGCGAACGGCTACCCGGAGCGCGCCCTGGAGGTGATCCGGGAGGAGGGCCTGGACAAGGTCACCGACGAGCTGGACCGGGTGCGCCTCAACTACGTGATGGCCATGCTCCACTCCCGCTTCCTCGACCAGAAGAACCTCGATCTGGCCGAGGAGTACATCGGGAAGGGGCTCGACATCCTCCGGACCGTGGACGCCGTCTCCGACCGGGACCAGGTCTTCCTGACCGTCTTCCTCAACAACGGTCTGGCGTTCATCCGCCACCGGCAGCGCCGCCCCCGCGAGGCGATCGCGCTCTGCCGCGACGGCTTCGAGCGCATGGACCGTCACCTGGATCCGGACCGCCACCGGCTGCACCGCTCGGTGCTGCTCTACAACCAGGCGCAGGTCTACTCGGCGCTGGGCGAGCACGAGGAGGCGATCGAGAAGTTCGACCAGGCCCTGGAGATGGACCCCAACTACTCCGAGTACTACAACGAGCGCGGCAGCGTCTACCTGTCGATGGGGAGGTACGAGGAGGCCGTGCGCGACTACCAGCGGGCGATCGAGACCAGCCCCCCCTACCCGGAGGTCTGGACCAACCTCGGCCAGTGCCTGCGCAAGATGGGCCGGGTGGAAGACGCCATCCAGGCCTACTCCCGCGCCCTCGACCTGGACCCGGAGCACTTCCTCGCCCGCGTCGGCCGGGCCCAGGCGCTCGACCTGCTGGAACGGGTCGAGGACGCGGAGGCGGACTACACCCACGCCCTCCGGCTCGACTCGAGCGACCCCCACCTGTGGGCGAACCGGGCGGTGCTCCGCTACCAGCGGCAGGACTTCGAGGCCTCCCTGGAGGACCTGGACCGGGCCATCGAGCTGGCCCCGGAGGACGGCGACCTCTACCACAACCGGGCGGTGGCCCTGGAGAGCCTGGGCGACGAGGACCGGGCCCTCCGGGACCTGCGGCGCTACCTCGAGCTCCGGCCCGACGCGCCGGACCGGGCGGCGGTCGAGGAGCGGATCGTCGCGGCGGCGAGTGGAGGCGCCGCGTGAGGTATCCTCCGCTCCAGCATGCTCGAGCGCCTGCAGCTCACCACCGCCGGTGAGAGTCACGGCCCCGGGCTGACGGCGATCCTCTCCGGGATGCCGGCCGGCCTCCGGGTCGACCCCGAGGTCCTGGCCCGGGACCTGGCCCGCCGGCAGCACGGCTACGGCCGGGGCCGGCGCATGGCGATCGAGCGCGACGCGGCGCGGATCGTCGGCGGCGTCCGCGGCGGCGAGACCCTGGGCTCCCCCATCGCCCTGTGGATCGAGAACCGGGACTGGGCGAGCTGGGACACGATCATGCACCCGGCGGAGAACGACCCCCACATGGTCGCCAAGCGCCGGGTCCACTCCCCACGCCCCGGGCACGCGGACCTCTCGGGCGGCCTCAAGTACCTGCGGAGCGACCTGCGGGACGTCCTGGAGCGGGCGTCGGCGCGGGAGACCACGGCCCGGGTGGCGTGCGGCGCGTTCGCCCGCATGCTGCTGGCGGAGCTGGGCGTGGAGATCCGGAGCGGCGTCCGGTCGCTGGGGCCGATCGGCCTGGACCGGCCGGTGCCGGGCTGGGAGGAGGTCTCCCGGGTGGACGAGGAGTCTCCGTTGCGGGCGATCTGGCGCGACCTCGAGGACGAGATGGTGGCCCTCGTGGACCGGGCGAAGGACGCGCGGGACACCCTGGGCGGCGCGGTGACGGTGGTGGCCCACGACGTGCCGCCCGGGCTCGGCTCGCACGTGTCCTGGTCGGAGAAGCTGGACGGGCGGTTGGCGCAGGCGGTCATGTCGGTGCCGGCGGTCAAGGCGGTGGAGATCGGCTCCGGCGTCGGAGCGTCCGGCGGCTTCGGCAGCGCGGCGCACGATCCGATCGCCTGGGACGAGGAGGCCGCAGCCTTCCGGCGGCCGACGAACCACGCGGGGGGCCTGGAGGGGGGGATCACCAACGGGGCGGACCTGGTGGTGACCGCCTACAAGAAGCCGATCTCGACGCTGGCCAGGGGCATGCCGAGCGTCGACCTGGACACCCTGGAGGCCCGGACCTCCCAGTACGAGCGGAGCGACGTCACCGCCCTGCCGGCGGCGGGGGTGATCGCCGAGGCCATGGTGGCCCTGGTGCTCGCCGACGCCGCGCTGGTGAAGCTGGGCGGCGACTCCATGGACGAGCTGCTGGCCCACCTCGAAGAGACCCGCCGGCTGCAGCGGGAGTGGCCGGAGCGGTTCGGGAGCCGGTAGTCACCGCCGGTCGTCCCCGGGCGGAGGGTCCCGCCGGGACGGCACGGGAGGCGCCGGGAAGCTGTACGGAGCATGGCCGCCACGGGACGGCGCGCGTCCGACGCCATCCAGGAGCTCAACGCGCGCCTCGGCATCGCCCGGCCGCAACCGTCGCCGGGGGGTGGCCGTTCCCGCGAGTCCGGGCGATGACGCCCTCCGCGGCCACGCTCCGCACAGCTTCCCTCCTCGCATCGCTCCTAAGGATCGTCGATCCGCACAGCCGCCTCTCCGCCCGGGAACGACCTCCTCGACCTCCGAGCAACGCGTGTCGATGGCTCAGACGGCCCGCGGTGCCATCGCCTGGCGATCTCCGCCGGACACAGTCTCTCTCGCTTCATCCTCGGTTCGCCGGCTCGCGCCCTGCTCCACCAGACGCCCGGTGTTCTCGGCGATCCGATAGAACACCACCAGCGATTCACAGATCAGTCGAGAGACGAACGCTCCCCCGAGGAAGAGGACACCGGCCATGGTGAGGACGAGAATGGGGCCCAGGATCATGACCAACGGCTCCTCGGAGACCGCTGTACCCACCAGCCCCGTCAGAGCGAAGGCACCGGTCACGGCCGTGGTGAAGATATGGTGATCTCCTTTCAAGCTCGATGGGCAGATTCATGAAAGGAGACACGCTCCGAACGAATTCGGGTGAGTGAAGAAATCCAAGCGACGACCGGAAGCAGGCGGGAGCTACCGGGACTCGACCTGCCCCTCCTCCGGCTCGGGGGGAAAGAGGTCGCCGACGGGGATTTCGATGGCGTCGAACGGGGGGATGGCCGCGTCGTCGCCGTCGGACCAGGCGCCGAGGCGGGCCCAGCGGTCGTCCTCCCTCTCGAATGCTTCGAGCGTTCGGGCCTGGGGGTCGACGAGCCAATAGTGGGGAACCCCGGCCCGGAGATAAAGATCCGCCTTGGCGGTCCGGTCGCGGCCAGCGGTCCGCGGGGACAGAACCTCGCAGATCCAGTCCGGGCGGGCGAAGATCGGCTGCTCGTCGGGGAAGGCAGGCATCCGCTTCCGCCGCCACCCGACCAGGTCGGGAGCGACGATGTCGTGCGCCCCGAAGGCCACGTCCGGCTCGATCAGGATCCACCACCCGCCCGGCCCGCCCCGGCCCACGTCGAAGGGTCCCGACAGCTCGGCCGACATGACGGCCTGGACGCGCCCGTGCCGCGGATGCGGCCTGGGAGAGGTGATCAGCTCCCCCCCGAGCACCTCGGCCGTCAGATCTTCGGGTGCGGCCAGAATGTCCTCCCAGCCGTGCAGCGTCTTCACCGGTTCGGCCATCGTGCCCCCATCATACCGGGCGAACCCACATCCCCGCCTCGATTCTCGCCCCTCGTTCGAACCAGGAAACAGGAAGGTGAAGCCTGTTCGGCCACATCGGCTCCGTTCAGTTCGGGGAACGAGGCGCAATACTGAAGGCGCCGTCGACGAGTGGTTCGGATGTGGAGCGAGCCGGGAGGCTCCGGTGGAGGGCGTCGAGGGACGCGCTCACGAGTCCGTCGAGCCGCCATATGGAGCCGGCGCGGCCCGAGCCGAGCCGCGCGTTGCCCGCCCAACCGCCTTTCCGCGCGCGGCGTCCCACAACCGGAG
>JASFUJ010000167.1:0-6792 GCA_050050355.1 Acidobacteriota bacterium | reverse complement strand
CGGGCACAGGCCCCCCGGCCAGGCGTCGGAGCGGTACGGCGTCTCGCAGCGGGTGCACTCGCGGAGGGAGCTCATGCCTTCAGGCCGCCACCGCCTCCAGGAGAGCGGCCAGCTCGTCCTCCACCTCTCCCGGGGTCGAGACCACCGCGGCGACCTCCTGGCGCAGCAGCTCGCCGAACCGCTTGCGCATCCGGTGGACCTTCACCTTGACGGCCCCTTCCGTCGCCCCGAGGCGCGCGGCCACGTCCCGGTACCGGAGACCGTCGTCCCGGCCGGTGAGGAACCCGCCCAGGACCTCGAACTGCTCCCCTCGGCCCGTGCGGCGCATCTCGGCGTCGAGCGACGCCATCACCCGGTCCAGGAGGGTGAAGGCCCACTGCTTCAGGAACAGGTCCTCGGGCGTTTCCCGGATGGCCGGTTCCCGGGGCAGGCGGCGCTCCGCAGCGTCGGAGTCGAGCCGCACCACGGGTCGGCCGCCGCCCCGCTTCTCGGCGCGTGCCCGGTGCCACTCGTTGGTCACGTAGTGCTTCAGGGAGGCGAGGAGGAAGGACCGGAATCTGCCCCGCTCACGCCGCGCCCGGCCGATGGTTCCCTTTTCGATCAGCCGGGTGAAGAAGCCCTGGGTCAGATCCTCGGCTTCCTGCCGGGCGAACCCCCGGGCCCGGAGGTACGCGTACACCGGTTGCCAGTAGGTCTGACAGAGGAGGGCGAGAGCCTCCCGAGCCTGCCGGTCGTCGTCGTCCCCGGCCTCCAGGACCAGGGTCCACTGCGTCGTCTCGAACCGACGCCCGCCGGCCGGCGATGGCTCCCGCTCGGCGCTGGGATTGCCCATCGAACGACCCCGCGAAAGAGTGGTGAATTTCGAGGCGAGTATAGCGCCGGCCCGCGAGCGGCGTCCAACGCGGACGTCCGGCCGTCGCACGCGGCCGGCTGTAACCATCCGGAGCGCCTCCTGTAGTACCGCCACGAGAGGGGCCGGAGCCAACGCTCGGCCCGAGGCCCCCCGAGGTTCGCATCAGAGCCACCGATGGCAGGAGGATTCCATGAGCACGCTCCCTTCATTCCGTTTCGCCCGCGCCGTCCACAGAGTCCTGACCCGATCGGTGGGGCTCTGGATCCTCGTCGCGGTGTTCGCTCAGCCCCTCGCCGGCCAGTCGACGGCTTCGAAAGCGACCGCAACGCGTCAGGGGCAGGTGGGCATCCGCCTGGAGAAGCAGCAAGAGGTGGCGTTGCCGCTCTGCCCGGGCGGCAACATCCATTACACGGTGCGGATCGAGAACACCGGAACCGTGGCTGCCACCGGCCGGATTCTCGACCCCGTCCCCACGGGGACGACCTACGTTCCGAACAGCGCCGGGGGCGGTGCGAGCCATGACGCCGCCAACGACCGGATCGTCTGGGAGGGGCTCCTCGCTCCCGGCCAGGTCCGGGCGATCGGCTTCTCGGTCACCGTGGACCAGGGGGTCCCGAACGGCACCGACGTCCTCAACCGGGCGACGGGGCGGATGATCGCCGGCGAGACGGTCGTCGAGGTCCAGGTGGAGGTCGACGTGCCGGTCGACTGCCCGCAGGGGAATCTCGGCTTCCTGCTGGAGAAGACCGGCAGCTTCGACGGATCCCTGTGTCCCGGCAGCCGGATCACCTACGAGATCCGCCTCACCAACACGTCCGAGGTCCAGGGAGCCCTCGACGCCCGGATCGAGGATCCGATCCCGGAGCACACCACCTTCGGCGGCAACCTCGACCCCGCCGAGGCGGCGTTCGGCGACGGCCGGGTGATCTGGACGGGAACGCTGGCCCGAGGGCAGACGCAGACGGTCACCTTCGACGTCACCGTCGCCCCGGGGACTCCGGACGGCACGGAGATCGCCAACGCCGCCGCGGCCCTCCTGCGCGACCCGACCACCGGGTTCGCGGTGACCGGCAACGACCGGACGGAGGACACGGTGGAGTGCGTCGAGGAGGTGAACGACTCGGAATCCGCCATCGATCTCCAGATCTGGCTCAAGTACCTCGAGCTCCTGGACGACATGGACAACAAGGGGTTCTTCGACGGGGAAGGGGACATGTTCGGTTTCTCGGCGGTCCGCCTGGAAGGCGACGGCCGGTTCCAGTCGGAGGCCCTGGGCGGAGAGGACGGGAACGCACCCGACGGGCTCGTCGAGATCCTGCTCCCGGCCAAGGCCCAGGAGGGCGCGAAGGACGGCAAGAAGATCTACGCCAAGACCATCTGCTGCACCGATCGCGACATCGAGCTGGCGGTGGACTTCCGGGACGCCGACCCCGGGCACGGCGAGCTGGTCGACGCGACCCTCGAGATGGCCAACGAGATCGGAGAGGCCCTCGCCGATGACGACATCACGGCGGCCGCCAAGATCGCCGAGGTGGTGGCCGGGTTCCTGGAAGCGCTCGACCTGCTGGAGAACCAGCCCGACGACCTGGGATTTTACGGGGAGAAGGACCTGAAGACCCCCTGGGTGGCCGATCCGGCCAGGTTTTCCTGCCCCCTCGTGGACGCGGTGATGGACGGGGAGCGGGACGAGCTCACCGAGTTCGAGGAGGGCAACGAATCCTTCCTGGACCGGCCTCACACCATCGAGCTCCGCCAGGGCGGGGCCGACAACGGCCGGCTCTGGCTCGAGTGGAAGGGGTACCCGAATCTCGAGGCGCAGGAGGAGGGGCCCGACTGCAACGAGCTGGAGGACGGACCGGACGTGCCGCGGGACGACGAGCTCCGCCGTCTCGGCCGTCTCGGCCGGTCCGCCGCCACGGCCCGCGCCGTCGGAGACCGTTCCCTCGATCTCCGGAGGTTCTCCACCCTGCAGGTGAGCGAGCGGGAGCTCGACCTGGCCTGGACGTTCGAGCCCGTGAACGGTGCGGCGAACCTGGCCGAGGTGTTGAGCCGGGGGGCGGACGTTTCGTTCCACGGAATCCTGACCACGCCGCGCAATCCAGGGTCGGGCACCGGCGCCGGCGACGCCCGGGCCTGGCGCGTCGAGATCCATCCCAGGCTCGAGGACAGCGTCGTGGTCGCCGACGCCACCGTGTCGAAGTGGGAGGACACCGGGTGGGTCGCGACCGGCGCGGAGGCCCTGGACGTCGAGATCGGCGCCGGCCGGATCCGGGCCACGTTCGACCATCGCGACATCGGAGAGCTGGGCGAGTACGCGGTCTCGGCCGAGCTCGCCGAGGAGCGGACCACGGTCGACACGGTTCCGGACAGCCCCACCTCGGAGTACCTGCTGGCGTGGCGGCCGGATCGCATGCCGCCCCTCGTCCACGCGGTGCGGATCGTCCCCCTCGACGTCTCCGGTGGCCCGGCCGGCGAGTACCTGCCCGCGGGCACCGTCGGCGCGATCCGGGTCCGGCTTTCCGAGCGGGTCGACGTGATCCCGGGGGACGTCCGGCTGGAGCCCTCGGTCGACGTCGACGTGCAGCTCGATGGGAGGGTGCTCACGGTCTCTCCGCGGCGGCTTCTGGGGGCCGGCGTCTACGAGCTCGTCCTGAGCGGCGGCATCATGGACGGCGCCGGGAACCGGCTGGACGGGAACATCGACGGGACGCCGGGCGACGCCTTCCGCCACCGGTTCACGGTGTACGGCGCCGGGTTCTTCGCCACCGATCGGGATGGACGGCGCAAGAGCCTCTTCGAGACGGGGGAAGAGATCTTCGCCAGCGGGGTCGGTTTCGCCCCGGGGAGCCCGGTGGACCTCTACCTGACGCCCGCCCACCGCGTGTCGGACGGTGCGGCGCTGGAGGATTTCACCGCGGACGGGGTCACCGGGACGACGGCCGGTCCGTCCGGGGATCTGGACGCGGCCGGCGTCGGCTTCGCACCGCGAGCGGGGGAGTACTCCCTGGTCGCGGACATCGACCGGGACGGACGGTTCCGGGCCGGCACGGACCGGAGATGGCGCAGCCCCGGCATCGGCGTGGGGGTGGTGGACGGCGAGACCGGTGCGCCGGATCCCCCGGCCGAGCCGCCGCAGCCGCCGTCCGGCCCCTGGCTCGCGGCGCCGGAGCTCTCCGGCTTCGAGGCCAAGGTCCGGATCACCCCCCGGGGCGGCCAGCCGGTCGCCGGCGCCGCCGAGCCGGTCTGCATCGTGGAGACGCTGTGCGTGAGCGGTGCCCTGCCGGGGCGCCCCGAGGTCTTCGCCAAGGTGATCGGACCGCGCCCCAACGGCAAGCTCTGGACCCAGATCGCCCGCTTCACCCCCTCGGAGGTGGAGGTCTGGCTGCGCCAGACGGCGACCGGGACGATCCGTTACTACCGCCTGGATTCGGTGGGACCGGCGAGCGACGACGTCTCCGGCCTCCAGGACCGGCAGGCCTTCGACCCGGCCGGTGCGCTATCGCGCGCCGCGCCCGCCGTGCCGCCCGGGGCGCTTCTGCCGGCCGGCCTGCCCGAGCCGATGGAGCCGGTCGAGCTGCTCCCGCAGCCGCTCGAGCCGGGGGAGCCGACCCCTCCGGAGAGCCTCGACTGGCTCACCACGCCGGAGCTTCCGGGCTTCCGGTTCAAGGCGCTGATCACGCCCGCCGGCGGGCAGGGAGTGGGCGGCCGGCGAGTGGACCGGTGCATCCCGGAGACCCTGTGCATCGAGGGTGCGCTCGCCGGCCGGCCCGAGGTCTTCGCCAAGATCATCGGTCCCCGGCCCAACGGGTTCCTTTGGGTCCAGGCCGCCCGGTTCACTCCGTCGCGGGTGGAGCTGTGGGTCGAGCGCACCGGCACCGGGACGGTGCGCTACTACCGGCTGAACCCGGTGGGCCGGACCTCCGACGACGTGTCCGGCCTCCAGGCGCGGGAGGCGTTCCTGCCGTAGGAGCGACGTCCGGGCCGGGTGCGGGATGTAGCATGGCCCCGACCCGGCCATGAGCACGCCCCGCTTCGACATCGTGATCGTCGGCTCCGGCTTCGCCGGGGCCTCGACCGCCTACCACCTGAGCCGCCGCGTCTCCGGCTCGATCGCGATCCTGGAGCGGGAGAAGACGCCGGGGGAGCACGCCTCGGGGCGCAACGCCTCCCTCTTCCGGCAGTCGGAGACCGATCCGGCCGTCCGCACCGCGGCGGTCGCAAGCCGCGGGGCCTACGCGCGGCACGCCGCGGAGATCGGCTACGAGCCGGTGGGCTCGATCCTGCTGGGCGGCCGGGAGACCCTCGAGCCGGCCCGCGTGACGGGGAGCCCAGCGGGCGGCGGCGGGGGGAGCCGCTTCGTGGCTCCCGGGCGAGTCACCGAGCGGATCCCGCTCCTCGGGGGACACTCGATCGAAGCCGCGCTGGAGACCCCCGGCGACGGCGTCATCGACACCTGGGCCCTGCTCACCTTCTACCTGGCCGGTGCCCGGGAACGGGGCGTCGAGCTGTTCACGGAGTGTCCGGTCCTGGACGTGCAGCGGAGCGGCGGGAGCGGCCCCTGGCGCCTGGAGACCCCCCGGGGATCCGTCGAGGCCGGCCGGCTGGTGAACGCCGCCGGCGGCTGGGCCGGCGAGCTGGCGGAGAGGGCCGGCGTGCCGGGGCCGGAGCTGGTGCCCTACAAGCGCCACCTGTTCGTGCTCGACCACCCGGGGCCGATCGACCCCGCCTGGCCCTTCGTCTGGGACCTGGACCACGGCTTCTACCTGCGTCCGGAGTCCGGCGGCCTCCTGGTCTCCATCTGCGACGAGGAGCGCTCCCGGAGCCTCGAGGAGACGGTCAGCCCCGGCATCGAAGAGGCCCTCGCCGAGCGGGTGCACGCCCACCTGCCCGGGCTGCGGGAGGCGGAGATCCGCCGGGTCTGGTCCTGCTTCCGTACCCGCCCGGCCGACGGCCGGTTCGTCATCGGGCCGGCGGCCGGAGACGGCGCGAGGGCCGAGGGCTTCTTCTGGGTCGCCGGCCTGGGCGGACACGGCATGGGGTGTAGCTGGGAGGTGGGTCGCCTCGCAGCGCAGGGGCTGCTGCAAGGTGCCGGTTCCGGCCCCTTCGATCCGGCGCGGTTCTGAGGGCGCGGAGCGTCGGGGCGCCGCCCCCGGCGGCCTCAGCCGTCGTGGGCGAAGCGCTCCCGGGAGAAGGCCAGGCGCGCCTCCAGGGAGGCGTCCGGATCGGCCTCGGCGTCGACCGTGCGCAGTCGCTGCCACAGGCCGCGGCCGTTGGCGATCTGGATCGCCAGGCCGGGACGGGCGTTGAGCTCGAGCATGAGGGGCCCGAGGTGCCGGTCGAGCACCAGGTCGACCCCGAGGTACCCGAGGCCGGTCATCTCGTAGGCCTGCGCGGCGATCTCGAGCATCCGGTCCCACGCCGGGATCCGGAGGTCCGAGATGGCCTCCCCGGTGTCGGGGTGCTCGTCGATCACCTGGGTCCCCCAGACGCCGGAGAGGGTCCGGCCCGTGGCCAGGTCGATCCCCGCGCCCACCGCCCCCTGGTGGAGGTTCGCCTTGCCGTCGGAGGAGCGGGTCGGCAAGCGGACCATGGCCATCACCGGGTGACCCTTGAAAACGATGATCCGGATGTCCGGGACCCCCTGGAACGCGATCTTCTCGAACAGCGGATCGAACTGGACGCAGTACTCGATCATCACGCGGTCCCGCTGACCTCCCAGGCTGTAGAGGCCCGACAGGGTGCTCGACAGGTGGTGCGCCAGGTCTCCGGCCTCGATGAGGTGGCCGCTCGCCTTGCGGAAGAGCTTGCCCCTCCGGCCGGTGACCACCAGGATTCCGTCGCCGCCGGCGCCGTGGGCCGGCTTGGTCACGAACTGGTCCCGTCCCTCCACGACCTCGGTGAACCGGTGCACGTCGTGCTGGCTGGCGAGCACGCCGTAG
>JASFUJ010000166.1:0-6795 GCA_050050355.1 Acidobacteriota bacterium | reverse complement strand
TCCATCCGGCCGGGAACCGCCCACACCCGGTGTAGCCGGGGGGCTCGTCCCCCCGGACCCCGGGGCCTCCATCGGTGGGGGTCCATCCGGCCGGGAACCGCCCACACCCGGTGTAGCCGGGGGGCTCGTCCCCCCGGACCCCGGGGCCTCCATCCGTTGGGGCACCGCCGCTCTGTTCGCCGCCACCCAGACGAGTACCTCGTTCTCGAGCTCCTTTACACGAGGAGATTCCCCAGGACGCCCGTGGCCCAGCGATGCCAACTGCTTCCGGTTCTCACGGTCTGTGCGGTCAGGAGCGCGCGGGCGCGCGAGGTGGGGAAGGGGGGATGATGGAGATGGAGGGGAAGGGGAGAGGTGGGGGACACCGGCGGTGCCGGCGCGGGCCGCGGCAGCCTCGACTGCCGCGGCCCACACTGACAGCTTATCCAGCCACTACTTGCAGGTCTTGCTGCCGCTCTTGCCCTTGCACTTGTTCGAGCAGCAATCGCTGTCGTCGGTGCAGCTCTCACCCTTGGCGCTGCAGGAGGGCCCGCCGCTCGGGTCGAGCCATTCCGCGACGCTGGGGTAGGTCACGGCGAATGCGCCGTCGACGGTGGAGTTACTGCCCGAATCGCACACGTCGCCGACGTTGGTGCCGCAGGCGCCGTAGAGCTGGCCCACGACGTTGCCGTCGCCGTCGACCACCGGCGAGCCGCTGCTGCCGCCCTCGGTGGCGCCGTAGGTGTCGTTGCTGTAGATGAAGTCACCACGCGGCAGGGTCGTGCACGTCCCCGCGCCGGTGTCGACGCTGTGCTCCGAGTACGCCTGCGGCGCACCGGCCGGATGGCTGATGCGGTACAGGTTGAACCCGTTGGTGTTGGCCACCGGCGAGCTGTTCCAGCCCAGGTAGGCCACCGTGCCGTCGGGGGTCGCCGGGTTGGACGAAAGCTGCAGGAAGCTGTGGTCGTTGCTGTTGGAGTGCGACAGGATGGTCGCGCCCACCGTCTGGCCGGTGTTGCTGTACGGCTGGCTGCAGTCGGGGTTCGAGCAGGTGGTGACGTAGTCGAAGAACGTCTCCAGGCTCGACGCCTCACCGCTCTTGCTGATGCAGTGATTCGCCGTGAGGAAGTACGGAGTCTGGCTTCCGGCGGTGTCGGCGAGCAAGCCACCCGTACAGATGTAGTAGTTGGCCCCGGACTGGAACAGGATGCTGGCCACCGCCTGGCGCGCGTCCGCGACCGCGCTGCTCGACTGGCAGGCGGCGTTCTCGACGCAGCTCTCGTTGTAGGAGCAGAACGCCCGGGTAGCCAGGCCCGAAGGATCGGGAGTCCCGTCCGCGACGGGAATCACGGCCTTGAGGAAGCGGGGGCCCATGTAGCCCACCGACTCGAGCACCAGGTTGCCGGGGAGCTGGCCCGGCGTACCCGTCTGAACGATCTGGACATGCACCCGGTCGCCGAAGATGGCGTTGGTGTAGAGCTCTCCGTCACCCACCGGGCCGCGGCCGGTATAGGGGCCCTTCGCCTGGCCGTCGGCGCCGTAGACGTAGAGCGCGGCCCCTTCGGGGAGATCGAAGCCGGTGAAGTGGAGACGCACGGCGCTGGCACCCGGGGCGCTCACGACGCCGCTCCACACGAAGCCGCCGTCGGGACGGCTGCGAAGCGCGCCGAGCTCAGAGGCGGCGCCCCGCTTGCTGAGGAGGGACGTCCCGCCGAGATCGATGGGCGTCCGCACCGTCAGGGCGGTGCCGACGAGCAGCCGGCCGGAGGCGGGGATGGAGCCGTTGATGCGCGCCGCCTCGGCCGCGGGGATCCGTACCGTCAGTCCCCGCGCCTCGGCGCCCGCCACCTCACGCTCGACGAGCCGCTGGTGGAGACTCTCCACCGCGGCCTTGCGCGCGGCATAGGTCTCCGCATGGGTGACCACCACCGTCTCGGCCTGCGGGCTCGACTGGAAGATGATCGGGCTCGTCTGCAAGATGTCCGCTGACGCCGTCCCGACGGGGGCCACGACGATCATGGCGACGGCGAGCACCGCCATTGCGATCCACGATGAATAACTCTTCATTGGTTCCTGTTCCTTTCTCTGTCCGACTGGACGGTCGACAGAATCACGGTTCGATGGTTCCACCAGCCCGCACCCCGTGCGCGGATGGGAGGAACCGAAACTGATCACTCGCTTTCACTTCCTCAGTGTGCCCCGGGCCGCAGACGGGACGGCTCGCGGTGCCCGCGACACGGTGCGGGCTCCCTTTCCGGTCCGCCGCGATGGCGCCTCTGGTAGCCTCCCGGATGACGAGCGACTCGTTCCGATCCCTTACACAATGAGGAGGTTCCCCATGGAGCAGCGATCCCGAACGCTCATGGTCGGTCTGGCGGTCTGCCTGCTGACGCTTCCGGTGGTGGCGGCGCCCCCGGCGCACGCCCGGCAAGGCGACCAGGACGGTCCGGAGCCCACGGTCGACCCGTCCCTCTACCAGGCACTCCAGTACCGGCTGGTCGGCCCCTTCCGGGGCGGCCGGGTGACCGCGGTCACCGGCGTCGCCTCGCAGCCGAGGACCTTCTACATGGGCTCGACCGGGGGCGGCGTGTGGAAGACCACCGACTCCGGCGAGACCTGGACCAACGTCTCCGACGACCAGGGCTTCGGCTCCGCCTCGGTGGGCGCCGTGGCGGTGGCTCCGTCGGACCCGAACGTGGTCTACGCCGGCATGGGCTCGGCCTGCATCCGCGGCAACGTCTCCGCCGGCGACGGCGTCTACCGCTCCACCGACGCCGGGAAGACCTGGACCCACGCCGGCCTCGAGGAGGCCGGACAGATCGGCGACGTCCAGGTCCACCCGGACGATCCGGACCGGGTCTTCGTGGCCGCCCTGGGCCACGCCTTCGGCCCCAATGAACAGCGGGGCGTGTTCCGCTCCACCGACGGCGGCGACACCTGGGAGAAGGTCCTCTACGTCTCGGAGAAGGCCGGGGCGGTCGACCTGGCCCTGGACCCCACCAACCCGCGCATCCTGTTCGCCGGGATCTGGCAGGCGGAGCGCAAGCCCTGGACCCTGATCAGCGGGGGCGAGGGCTCGGGCCTCTACCGGTCGACCGACGGCGGCGACACCTGGACCGAGGTCACCAAGGGCCTGCCCGAGGGCATCATGGGCAAGATCGCCGTGACCGTCTCGCCGGCGAACCCGGACCGGGTCTGGGCGCTGATCGAGGCCGAGGACGGCGGCCTGTTCCGCTCGGACGACGGCGGCGAGAGCTTCCGCCTGATCAACGGCGACCGGGAGTTTCGCCAGCGCGCCTGGTACTACACCCACGTCCACGCCGACCCGAAGGACGCCGAGACGGTCTACATCCTCAACGTGGGCATGTTCCGCTCCACCGACGGCGGCGCGAGCTTCAAGCCGGTCCGCACGCCCCACGGCGACAACCACGACCTGTGGATCAACCCGGACGACCCGGAGATCATGATCGAGGGCAACGACGGCGGGGCCAACGTCTCCACCAACGGCGGCCGCACCTGGAGCACCCAGGCGAACCAGCCGACGGCCGAGCTCTACCGGGTCACCGTGGACGACCGGTTCCCCTACCGGCTCTACGCCGCCCAGCAGGACAACTCGACCCTGTCGATCCCCCACCGCACCAGCACCGGCGCACCCATCGACGAGCACGACTGGTACCCGGTGGGCGGCGGCGAGAGCGGCCACATCGCGGTCGACCCGGAGAACCCGGACGTGGTCTACGCCGGCAGCTACGGCGGCACCATCACGCGCTACGACCACGACACCGGCCGCAGCCGGAACATCATGACCTACCCCCAGATGGCGGTCGGTGCGGCGGCGAAGAACCTGGAGTTCCGGTTCCAGTGGAACGCCCCGATCCGCATCTCCCCCCACGACCCGGACGTGCTCTACCACGCCTCGAACGTGGTGCACCGCTCCACGGACGAGGGCCAGAGCTGGGAGGTGATCAGCCCCGACCTCACCCGGAACGCCGAGGACAAGCAGGACTACGCCGGCGGCCCGATCACCTGGGACAACACGGGGGTCGAGGTCTACGGAACGATCTTCGCGCTCGAGGAGTCGCCCCACGAGGCGGGGGTGCTCTGGGCCGGAAGCGACGACGGGCTGGTCCACCTGTCCCGGGACGGCGGCGAGACCTGGACCGACGTCACGCCGGACGGCGTCCCCGAGTGGGCGACGGTCAACACCATCGAGCTCTCGGCCCACGCGCCGGGCCGGGCCTTCCTGGCGGTCCAGCGCTACCGGATGGACGACTTCGCCCCCTACGTCTTCCGGACCGACGACCACGGTGCGAGCTGGGAGCTGCTCACGGACGGGACCAACGGCATCCCCGCGGACCACTTCGTCCGCGTGGTGCGCGAGGACCCGGCGCACGAGGGCCTGCTCTACGCCGGCACCGAGCTCGGGATGTACGTCTCGTTCGACGACGGGGAGAGCTGGCAGACCCTCCAGCTCAACCTGCCGACGACCCCGGTCACCGACCTCCAGGTCAAGGGGGACGACCTGGTGGTCGCCACCCAGGGCCGGTCGCTCTGGGTGCTCGACCACCTGGCGCCGCTCCACCAGATCGCGGGGCGGCTCGCGGAGGGCCGCGCGGACTCGACCGGGCTGACGCTGGACGCGGTGGCCGGGGACGGCATCCACCTCTACGACCCGGAGGATCCGTACCGTATGCCGGGCGGCGGCATCTTCGCCTCGCTCTTCGGCTCCGGCCGGGCCGGCCAGAATCCGACCGCCGGCGCGGTGCTCTACTACGTCCTTCCCGAGGAGCTGGGCGAAGACCGGGAGCTCACGCTGGAGATCCTGGGTCCTCCGGGTCAGGACGACCGGGTGATCCGCAGCTTCTCCAGCACGACCCCGGAGCGCCAGGCCCCCAGCCCGTTCGCCCGATTCTTCCCCCAGTTCGCCGGCGGCCGGACCCTGCCCGCCGAGGAGGGCATGAACCGGTGGGTCTGGGACCTGCGCCATCCGGACGCGCGGCTGGTGGACGACGCGGTGCTCTGGGGCGGCGCCAACGGCCCCGAGGTCTCCCCGGGCACCTACCGGGCACGACTCACCCTGGGCGACGCGAGCCGCACGGTCTCCTTCGACGTCCTCCCCGATCCCCGGCTCGAGACCACCCCGGCGGACTACGAGGCCCAGGAGGAGCTGGCCCTCGACGTGCTGGGGAAGCTGAACGAGACCCACGACGCCATCCGCACGATCCGCTCGGTGCGCGAGCAGGTGAACGGGCTGGTGGCGCGCCTGAAGGAAGGCGGGCACGACGTCGAGGAGCTCCGGGAGGCGGCCGCGGCGGTCACCGAGCCGCTCGGTGAGCTCGAGCAGGAGCTGACCCAGACGAAGTCCCGGAGCACCCAGGATCCGCTCAACTTTCCGCCGAAGCTGGACAACCAGTACGTCTACCTGCTCGGCGTGGTCACCGACACCGACGCCGGGCCCACCGACGGCTCCCACACGCGGTTCGAGGACCTGAACGCCCGGCTCGCCGGGCACCGGGCCGAGCTCGAGCGCATCCTGGAGACGGAGCTGGCGGCGTTCGAGGAGATGGCGCGCCAGGCGGGCGCGGCCCCGGTGATCGTGCCCGCGGGAGGCGACTCGTGATCCGGCCCCCGCACACCCCGCCCGGCCGCGTCCGGTCCGCACACCTGGCGCCTCTCGCCACCCTCTGGATCGTCCTGATCGCGGTCGTCTCCTGCAGCGCTCCCGCCAGCGTGCCGGCCGAAGGCCCGGTGGCCGAGCAGGTCCGGGCCTCGTTCGAGTCGGGCGCGGCCGGCTTCGACCACGCCGCCTGGGACCGGCTGCTGGCCGAGGGCACCGAGGACGGCCTCGTGGACTACCGGTACATGATGGAGCACCGGGCCGCGCTCGACGGGTATCTCGAGCGCGTCGCGGCGGCGAACCTGGCCGCGCTCCACCGGGACCACCTGATGGCCCTGCTGATGAACGCCTACAACGCCCTCACCGTCCGGTCCATCCTGGACGCCTGGCCGGTCGACTCGATCCGCGAGATCGACGGCGTCTGGTCGGAGGCGACCCACACGGTCGGCGGCGTCGAGCTGACGCTGGACCAGATCGAGCACAACCTGCTCCGCCCGTTCTGGCGGGACCCGCGCATCCACTTCGGAGTGAACTGCGCCTCCGCCTCGTGCGCGCCGCTGCCCCCGTGGGCGTTCGACGGCGACTCGGTGGACGAGCAGCTCGACGAACGGACCGAGGCCTTCCTGTCCTCCCCGGACAACGTCCGGATCGAGGGGGACGCCCTACAGGTCTCCCGGTACTTCGACTGGTACGGCGACGACTTCACCGCCGGGGGCTGGGAGCCCCGGGCCGAGACGATCCCCGCCTTCATCGCCGAGTACACCCGCCCCGAGGTGGCCGACTTCATCGAATCGTCCACGGAGGACGGCACCGAGGTGCCCCTCCGGTTCCTGGACTACGACTGGAGCCTCAACGCCGCCGGGCGCTCCCGCTGAGCCCCGTCCCTCCCCCCTGAAACAACCGGGCCCCGGCGTCGCGAAGACGCCGGGGCCCGTTCCTACTGCAGGCTTGGACGGGTCGGGTCGACCGTCACGGGTTGACCAGGTCCACCCAGTCGCGCATCGCGCTCAGGCTGCAACCGAACTTCTCGTGGCCCTGGCCGAGGCCCTGGGCCGCGATGATCTGCTCGCAGGAGCAGCCCGCGGTGTCCTCGATGGTGAAGCTCGCCTGGGGGCCCTTGCCGCCGCCCGGGGGCGGCGTCGTGTCGAACAGACCGTCGCCGTCGACCAGCGCGAAGTGGTTGACTCCCAGCCGCACCG
>JASFUJ010000165.1:0-6803 GCA_050050355.1 Acidobacteriota bacterium | reverse complement strand
GCCGAACCCGATTCATCGAGACCAATTCCTAATTCCTAATTCCTAATTCCTGATCCCCACTAGACTCTCGGCGTCTCCACCTCCGCCGCCGCGACCCGCGCCACCACCGGCTCCACCCGGTCCCGCAAGAGCTCCTCCACCTGCTCGGCCGATCGCCCGGTGAACGCCCGGGCGTCCACCGCCGCATCCACCTCCTCCCGGGTCAGCCGGAAGTCCGGGTCGCCGACGATCTTGTCCAGGAGCGGGTTCTCCTCGCCCCTGGTGACCACCGCGCGGGACTCGAACGAGTACTTGCGGATCCGCTCGTGGAGCTCCTGGCGGTCGCCTCCTTTCAGGACCGCCTGCATCAGCAGGGTCTCGGTAGCCATGAACGGCAGCTCCCGGGCCACCCGCGCCTCCACGGCGGCCTCGTCCAGGGTGAGGCCGGCGGCGATGTGGGCGGCGAGCGACAGCACGGCGTCGGCGGTCATGAGGGCGTCCGGGAGCACCAGCCGGCGGTTCGACGAGTCGTCCAGGCTCCGCTCGAGCCACTGGGTGGCGGCGTTCAGCGGGCCGTTCAGGGCGTCGGTCATGAGCCGGCGCGACAGGCCGCACATGCGCTCGGCGCGGACCGGGTTGCGCTTGTAGGCCATGGCCGAGGAGCCCACCTGGCCGTCGTCGAAGGGCTCGCCCACCTCGCCCACCCCCTGGAGCAGGCGCAGGTCGGTGCCGTACTTGTGGGCGCTCTCGCCGATCCCGGCCAGGGCCTGGAGCACGCGGGTGTCCTGCTTGCGGGGGTAGGTCTGGCCGGTCACCGCCCAGCTCGCGGGGAAGCCCAGGCGCTCGGCGATCATCCGGTCCAGGGCCGCGACCTTGTCGTGGTCGCCGTCGAACAGGGTGAGGAAGCTGGCCTGGGTGCCGGTGGTCCCCTTGGCGCCCCGGCAGCGCAGCGTCGAGAGCCGGTGCTCGATCTCCTCCAGGTCCTCGACGAAGTCCTGGATCCAGAGGCACGCCCGCTTGCCGACGGTGGTGAGCTGCGCCGGCTGGAAGTGGGTGTAGGCCAGGGCCGGCCGCTCCCGGTACCGGCGGGCGAAGCCGGAGAGCTCGCGGATCGCGGTGGCGAGGCGCTCGCGCAGGATCTCGAGCGCCTCGCGGATCAGCAGCGCGTCGGTGTTGTCGGTGACGAAGGCGCTGGTCGCCCCCAGGTGCAGGATGCCGCCGGCGTCGCCGGTGAGCTCGGCGAAGTGCCGCAGGTGGGCCACCACGTCGTGGCGCGTGGCGCGCTCGAGCTCGGCCACCCGGTCGAGGTCGATCTCCGGCGCCTTCCGCCGCAGGGTCTCGAGCTGCTCGCCGGAGATCGGCAGCCCGAGCTCGGCCTGGCACTCGGCCAGGACGATCCACAGCCGGCGCCAGGTCTCGAACCGGTGCCCGGCCGAGAAGAGCCGCGCCATCCGGCGCGAGGCGTAGCGTTCGTGGAGAGGGTTCTGGGGCGCTCCCTGCGAGGTCTCGTCGGCCATGACGGAGTGACTCTAGCAGCCCGTGCTAAGATCCCAGCTTCCGGTGGCCCGGGGTGCCCATCCCGGGCGCCTTTGCGTTTCGGCGCCCTTCTCCTCGTTCCTCGACCGCCTCCACCCATGTCCGACATCCGCGTCCAGTCCGAGATCGGCCGACTCCGTCGGGTGATCCTGCACCGCCCCGGCGTGGAGATCGACCGCATGGTGCCGTCGCTGATGGAACGCCTGCTGTTCGACGACATCCTCTACGGCGACGAGGCCCGGGAGGAGCACGACCTGTTCCGGGGCGTGTTCGAGCGTGCGGGTGTCCAGGTGCTCGAGGCGCGCGATCTGCTGGCGGAGGCGCTGGTCTCCCCGGAGGCCCGCCGCACGATCCTCGACGATCTCGGCCGGGACTACGAGGTGGAGCGCCGGGTGATCGAGCGTCTCGAGGAGCTCGATCCCGAAGCGCTGGCGGACGCCTTGATCGGCGGCCTGCCCACGGAGCGCCCGCACCGGCCCACGCCGCCGTTCGGCCGGTTCTTCGACCTGGATCCGGTGCCCAACTACTTCTTCCAGCGCGACCCCCAGGCGATCCTCGGCGAGCGGGTGATGATCTCGGCGATGGCGACCCAGGCTCGGGAGCGCGAGCCGCTGCTCGCCCGGACCTTCTTCAGGCACCACCCGGACCTGGGCGGTTCCGGTGGCGCCCACCGGGTGTTCGAGATCGACGCCCCGCATCACGGCGGCAAGGACGCCACCGACAGTCCGCGGGCCTTCCCCTTTCCGGACCTGGAAGGGGGTGACGTGCTGGTGGCGAGCCCGGAGATCCTGCTGGTGGGGCTCTCCGAGCGCACCAACCGGCGCGGCATCGAGGCCCTGGCCGAGACCCTGCGCCGCGAGGAGACCGGATTCCGCCACCTGATCCTGGTGGAGCTGCCGGCGCGGCGCTCCTGCATGCACCTGGACACGGTGTTCACCCTGATCGACCGGGACCGCTGCCTGGCCTACCTGCCGGTGGTCGAGCCCGGCTCCCCGGAGTCCGCCCACGTCTACACGGTGGACCTGACCGCCCGGGAGCTGGCCTTCGTGGTGAGGCCGTCCCTGCTCGAGGCCCTGGCCGGGTTCGGCATGGAGCTGGAAGCGGTGCCCTGCGGCGGATCCACCGACCTGATCGAGCAGCAGCGTGAGCAGTGGACCGACGGCGCCAACGCGTTCGCCATCGCCCCCGGCGTGATCCTGCTCTACCAGCGCAACCGCCGGACCGTCGACGAGCTCGACCGCCGGGGCTGGCGGGTGCTGAGCGAGACCGACGTGGTCGAGCGGGGCGAGGAGGTGCTGGGGCACGGGCCGACCGTCATCACCCTGGCCGGCAACGAGCTGTCCCGGGCGCGGGGCGGTCCGCGGTGCATGACGGCGCCCCTCCTGCGCGACGAGCTCTGACCCCCACTTCCGAGACGACGAGGACCTTCGAGATGGACCGACTGACCCGTGACACGTCACCGAGCGAGCGCCCCCTGGCGGTCGTCGCCTTCGGCGGCAACGCCCTCCTCCAGCCCGAGGACCGGGGAACCGTCGCCGAGCAGCTCCGGCGGGCCGACGCCGCGGCCGAGTGGCTGGCCGGCCTGGTGGAGCGCGGCTGGCGGCTGCTCATCGTCCACGGCAACGGCCCCCAGGTGGGGCAGGCGATGATCCAGATGGAGGCGGCCGTCGACAAGGTGCCGCCCGGGAGCCTGGACGTGGCCGTGGCCGAGACCCAGGGGAGCATGGGCTACCTGCTCGAGCTCGCCCTGCGGAACCGCTTCGCCCGCGAGGGGCTCGACGCGGAGCCGGTCTGTCTCCTGTCCCAGGTGGTGGTGGATGCCGACGACCCGGGCTTCGACGATCCCACCAAGCCGGTGGGTCCGTTCTTCTCGGCCGAACGCGCCCGGATCTTCGAGCAGGAGCACGGCTGGACCATGCGCGAGGAGGAGCACGGCTGGCGCAAGGTGGTGTCCAGCCCCCGACCCCTCGAGATCCTGGGCCTCCAGGGGGTCCGCGACCTGCTCGGCGGCCGGCGGGTGGTGATCTCCGGCGGCGGCGGCGGCATCCCGGTGGCCCGGGAGAACGGCACCTTCCACGGCATCGAGGCGGTCATCGACAAGGACCGCACCGCCGCCCTGCTCGCCCGCGAGCTGGAGGCGGACCTCTTCCTCATCCTGACCAACGTCGCGCAGGTCAAGCGGGACTTCGGCACCGACCGGGAGCAGAGCCTGCCCCTGCTCGGGGTCGACGAGGCCCGCGAGCTGCTCGAGGCCGGCCAGTTCCCGCCGGGGAGCATGGGGCCGAAGATGGAGGCCGCCGTCGACTTCGTGGCCGCCACCGGCCGGCGCGTGGTGATCACGGACATCGGCCACGTCCACCAGGCGGTGGACGGCGAGGCCGGAACCACCATCGTCCGCCGGACCGAGCGGGACGAGGCCGAGCCGGAGGAGACCGAGTCCGAGGCCGCCCCCGCCTGACCCGACGACCCGAGACCGAAATCCGACGAACCCAGAGACGGCAGCCCGCCGACGAGGAGAGTGCCACCCCCATGACCGACGCGCGTCACCTGATCTCGATCCACGACCTCACCGCGGACCGGGTCCGCGGCCTGTTCGACCTCGCCGCCGACGTCAAGGCGAACCCGGAGAAGCACGAGAGCGCCCTGCACCGCAAGAGCCTGGGCATGATCTTCCAGAAGTCCTCCACCCGCACCCGGGTGAGCTTCGAGACCGGCATGGTCCAGCTCGGCGGCCACGCCCTCTTCCTCTCGGCCCGGGACATCCAGCTCGGCCGCGGCGAGAGCATCTCCGACACCGCCCAGGTCCTGTCGCGCTACGTCGACGGCATCATGGCCCGCACCTACGCCCACCAGGACGTGGTCGACCTGGCCCGCTTCGGGACCATTCCGGTGATCAACGGCCTCACCGACGAGCTCCATCCCTGCCAGGCGCTGGCCGACTACTTCACCCTGGCGGAGATCTTCGGCGGCTATGACGGCCTGGCCGGCCGCAAGATCGCCTACGTGGGGGACGGCAACAACATGTGCCACTCCCTGATGCTCGGCGCCGCCAAGGTGGGCATGGACATCACCGTCGCCTGCCCCGAGGGCTACGACCCGAAGCCCGAGTACGTGGACCTGGCCCGGGAGGACGGGGCGGAGCGGGGGATCACCGTCCAGGTGGTCCGCGACCCGAAGCAGGCCGCCGCGGGCGCCTCCGCCGTCTACACCGACGTCTTCGCCTCCATGGGCCAGGAGGACGAGGCCCAGAAGCGGCTCCGCGACTTCGAGGGCTACATGGTGGACTCCGAGGTCATGGCGGCGGCGGAGAAGGACGCGGTCTTCCTCCACTGCCTGCCCTGCCACCGGGGCGAGGAGGTCTCGGCGGAGGTGGCCGACGGCCCGCAGAGCCGGATCTTCGACGAGGCCGAGAACCGGCTGCACGCCCAGAAAGCGATCATGCTCTGGGCGATGGGGGGCGTCGAGATTTGACCGGATCACCATGACGCCTCTCGCGACGGGTGTCACGGCAGGCCGACGCCCCGCGTGAAGCGAAGGGCCGGTCACGGCCGCCGATCTGCCGGGACACGCCACCCGGTCGAAGCGGCCGGCTTCAGCCGGCCGAGGTCGCAACCGCCGAACCGGTCCGAGACCGAGGGGGAGAAGAGGATCGCCCCCTCCCGCCGTGGAGACCCGGTGAACCGGAGGAGCTCGAGATGAGATGGGAAGGCCGGATCGACTCGATCGTCTTCGACCTGGACGGCACGCTGATCGACTCCCGCCGGGACCTGGCTGGGGCGGTGAACGCCCTGCGCCGGGAGCTGGGGCTCGCCGAGCTGTCGGTCGACCGGATCGTGACCATGGTCGGCCGGGGTGCCCGGGTGCTGGTGCAGCAGGCTCTCGAAGCGGACTCGGAGGGTCTGCACGTCCCGCTCCACGAAGGGTTCGACGAGATCGTGGACCGGGCCTTCGAGCGTTTCCTCGCCCTGTACCTCGAGCGCTGCCTGGAGGAGACCCGGCCCTACGACGGCGTGCCGGAGATGCTCCACGCCCTGGCGGCGCGGTTCCCTCTGGCGCTTCTCACCAACAAGCCGGAGCGCCACACCCGCCGGATCCTCGCCGGCCTCGGCCTCGCGGGGTTCTTCCGGGACGTGCTCGGCGGCGACACCCTGGGGACCCGCAAGCCGGACCCCGAGGGCCTGCGCCTCCTCGCCGGCCGTCTCGGGACCCCGCCCGACCGGACCCTCTTCGTCGGCGACAGCGCCGTCGACGCCGAGACGGCCCGAGCCGCCGGCACCCCGTACGCCCTGGTTCCGTGGGGCTACGGGGGTCCCGGAGACCTGGCCGACGACGAGCCCGACCTCCGCCCGGAGACCCCCGGCGACCTGGTCGCGGCGCTCGGTTAGCGTGGATTGCACGGCTCGCCGGCCGGAGGCAGAGGGAGGGAGCGGAAGGAGGTATGAAGCTCCCGAAGCCAGAGGGTGGGAGGGGGTGCCCTCTCCTCCCCCCGGGGGGAGGAGAGGAGGGGGGCCGAGAGGGGAAGAGGAGACGAAGCTCCCGAGGCCAGAGGGTGGGAGGGGGTGCCCTCTCCTCCCCCCGGGGGGAGGAGAGGGTCAGGGAGAGGAGGGGGGCCTAGTGACTAGGCAACTTGAACCTCCGCGTCAGCAGGTCCGTCATCCGCACCTCCTCCCGCGCCCCGTCCAGGTTCACCAGCAGGATCGGCAAATCCTCCACGAACTCGGCCAGGGTCTCCAGGCACAGCCCGCACGGCGCGGCCGGCGGCCTCGACACCGTCGCCACCACCAGCGCCGACGGGTGCAAGTGCCCATGGGTCACCGCCCGGACCATCGCGACCCGTTCCGCGCACACCGCGAGGGACGGCAGCCGGTTCTCCACGTTGCACCCGCTGACGATCTCGCCGTCCTCGAACAGGAGCGCCGCCCCCACCCGATACCCGCTGTACGCCGCATGGGCCCGTTCCCGGACCGCCAGGGCCGCTTCCACGAGAGGTTCCCAGTCCATGAGGGGGAATGTATCGCAAACCAGGCGGAGGCCGGGCAGATGGCGTGCTTCGCTCGCGGCCGCCCTTCGGACCACCTGCGGCGCCCGGGGACGAGCCCCGGGCCTACGCAGGATGGTGGGATACCGTGTGGGCGGGGGGCTTGTCCCCCCGCGCCACTCGCCGCCCGGGGACGAGCCCCGGGCCTACGCAGGATGGTGGGACACCGTGTGGGCGGGGGGCTTGTCCCCCCGCGCCACTCGCCGCCGGGGGACGAGCACCGGGCCTCCACGGTGTCAACCTCCGGCTG
>JASFUJ010000164.1:0-6808 GCA_050050355.1 Acidobacteriota bacterium | reverse complement strand
CCACCAACCGGGTGGGCATCCTGCTCCAGAACGCGGGTGCGGTCTGGGGCTTCCACCGCCACCGGAAGCTGGACTGGCGCTGGACGGCGCTCACCGCCGGGCCGGCGGCCGCCGGGGCGCTCCTCGGCACCTGGCTGGCGCTCCTGATCTCCGACGAGGGCTTCCGCAAGGTGCTCGCCTTCCTGATGGTGGCGGTCACCCTCTGGACCCTGCTCTCCGGCGACCGGAAGGAGCCGGAGGGGGCGGAGGCTCCGGTGCGGCCCGCCGGGTGGCGCGGGGCGGCGCTGGCCGCCGGGTGCTTCGGGGTCGGGATCTACGGCGGGTTCGTGCAGGCGGGGGTCGGCTTCTTCATCCTGGCGGTCCTGGGGATGGCGGGGCTCGACCTGGTGCGGGGCAACGCCCTCAAGGTGCTGATCGTGCTGCTGTTCACCGCGCTGTCGCTGGGGATCTTCGCCTGGCAGGGCCGGGTCGAGTGGCTACCGGGGCTGGTCCTGGGCGCCGGCACCCTGATCGGCGGCCAGGTGGGGGTCCACCTGACGGTGCTCAAGGGGCACCGGTGGGTGAAGGCGGTGGTGACCACGGCGGTGATCGCGTTCGCCCTGCTGCTCTGGTTCCGCGGGTAGCAGCCCGCCGACCTTCCCGGGGGCGATCGAGCGTCAATCCCGGCTCTTGCGATACTCTTCCGGCCCGGACGACCACCCGACCTCCAACCCGACCCGACCGCGAGACCCCAGCATGACCACCAGAGTCTTCTCCGGCATCCAGCCCTCGGCCCAGATCCACATCGGCAACTACTTCGGCGCCATCCAGAACTGGGTCCGGCTCCAGGACGACCACGACTGCATCTACTGCATCGTGGACTACCACGCCATCACCCAGGCGATCGAGCCCGCGGAGCTCCCCCGGCGCAGCCTCGACCTGGCGGGCGACCTCATCGCCTGCGGCATCGATCCCGAGCGCTCCATCCTGTTCGTCCAGTCCCACGTGCCGGAGCACACGGAGCTCGCCTGGATCTTCAACTGCGTGGTCTCCTACGGCGACCTGACCCGGATGACCCAGTTCAAGGAGAAGTCCGAGCAGTCCGACTACATCAGCGGGGCGCTCTTCACCTACCCGGTCCTCCAGGCCGCCGACATCCTGCTCTACCGCGCCTCGCGGGTGCCGGTGGGCGAGGACCAGATCCAGCACCTGGAGCTGACCCGCCGCATCGGCCGGCGGTTCAACACGCTGGTCGGCGCCGACTACCTGCCCGAGGTGGAGCCCTACCTGGCGGAGGGCAAACGGATCATGTCGCTGGCGGACCCGGCCAAGAAGATGTCCAAGAGCCTGGGACCGGCCCACTACATCGGCATCACCGAGGAGCCGAAGGCGATCTGGAAGAAGCTCCGCTCCGCCGTGACCGACGTGGGCGGCGACGAGGCCGGCGAGGCGATGAGCCCCGGCGTCCAGAACCTCTTCGACCTGCTCCGCCTCACCGCCCCGGACGGGGTGGTCCAGGAGTACCTGGAGCGCTACCGGTCGGGAGAGCCCATGTACGGCGACCTCAAGAAGGGCCTCCGGGACCACCTGGACGCGACCCTGGCTCCGATCCGCGAGCGCCGGGCCGGGCTCGACGACGAGGAGATCCGCCGGATCCTCCGCGACGGCGCCGAGCGGGCCGGCGCCATCGCCCGGGAGACCATGGCCGAGGTGCGCAAGCTCCTGGGCGTGGGACCGAAGTCGCTCGGGCGCCCCTGAAAGGACCCCATGAGCCCGCCCCCCACTCCCCCCTGGGTGAACGACGCCAACGCGGCCCTGCTCACCGACCTCTACGAGCTGACCATGGTCCAGGCCTACTGGAACGAGGGGCTGACCGGGGAGGCGGTGTTCAGCCTCTACTTCCGCAACCTCCCCCCCGGACGGAGCTACGCCCTGGCCTGCGGGCTGGAGGATGCTCTCCGGTACCTGGAACACCTCCGGTTCGGCCCCGAGACCCTGGACTACCTCGCCACCCACGATCGGTTCACCGAGGACTTCCTGGACTGGCTCGGGCGGATGCGCTTCGAGGGGGACGTCTTCGCCGTGCCGGAGGGCACGCCCGTCTTCCCGGACGAGCCGCTGCTCGAGGTGGTGGCACCGCTCCCGGTGGCCCAGCTCGCCGAGAGCTTCGTCATGAACCAGGTCCACTTCCAGACGGTCCTGGCCTCCAAGGCGTCGCGCATCGTCCAGGCGGCCGGGGGCCGGGCGGTGGTCGACTTCGGCCTGCGGCGCATGCACGGCACCGACGCGGCCCTCAAGGGCGCCCGCGCCTACCACGTGGCCGGCCTCGCCGCCACCAGCAACGTCCTGGCCGGCCACGTCTACGGGGTGCCGATCACCGGCACCATGGCCCACAGCTACATCCAGGCCCACGACGACGAGCTGGAGGCGTTCCGGGACTTCGCCGCCCTCTACCCGGAGACCATCCTGCTGGTGGACACCTACGACACGCTGGAGGGGGTCGGGAAGGTGGTGGAGCTCGCCCGCGAGCTGGGGGACGACTTCGGCGTGACCGGCATCCGGCTCGACTCGGGCGACCTGGGCGAGCTGGCGCGACGGTCCCGGGCGATCCTCGACGACGCCGGCCTGGAGCGGGTCGAGATCTTCGCCAGCGGCGGCCTGGACGAGTACGGGGTCCGCGAGCTGGTGGCCGCGGGGGCGCCGATCGACGGCTTCGGCGTGGGCACCCACATGGGCACGTCGAAGGACGCCCCGTCCCTCGACATGGCCTACAAGCTCACGTCGTACGCCGGCAAGGGGCGGCTCAAGCTCTCCCCCGGCAAGACGATCCTGCCCGGCAGGAAGCAGGTCTGGCGAATCGAGGAGGACGGCCAGGCGGTCCGGGACGTGATCGCGACGGCCGGCGAGGAGCTTCCGGACGGCCGGCCGCTCCTCGAGCAGGTCATGGAGGGAGGCCGGAGGACGACGCCCGCCGGCGCGCCCCGCGAGTCCCTGGACCGGAGCCGCGACCGGGCGAAGGAGGAGCTGGGAAAGCTCCCGGAGCGGCTCCTCGCCGTCGAGGATGCCGACCCGGCCTACCCCGTCGAGGTGAGCGAGGGGCTCTCCGGCTACCAGGAGGACGTGATCGAGCGGGTGGAGGCCGGGAGCTGAGGCTTCCCCATAGAATGCGATGAAGCCATGAGCCCGATGAGCAAGAAGATCCTGGTGATCGACGACGAGGAGGCGATGCGCGAGGTGCTCCAGGTCCGGCTCGCCGGCTGGGGCTACGAGGTCGCCGTGGCCGCCGACGGCGCCGAGGGGCGCACGATGATGGACCGCTTCGGGCCCGACCTGGTGCTCTGCGACGTGGTCCTCCCGGACGTCGAGGGGGGCGAGCTGCTGCGCAGCTTCCTCGAGGACGACCCGGACCTGCCGGTGGTCCTGATCACCGCCCACGGCAGCGTGGAGAAGGCCGTGGAGGCGATGAAGGACGGCGCCCGGGACTTCCTCACCAAGCCCCTCGACTACAAGAACCTGCGGGTCGTCATCGAGGAGGCCGAGCGCACCACCGGAGCGCGGCGCACCAGCCGGAGGCTGGACTCCGAGCTGAAGGAACGCAAGGACCGCCCCGTCGACGAGATGGTCGGCGACGGCGAGGCCATGCGCCGGGTCTTCGAGCTGATCGAACAGGTGGCCACGACCGACGCGCCCGCCTTCGTCACCGGCGAGAGCGGCACCGGCAAGGAGCTGGTCGCGCGGGCGATCCACCGGCTGAGCGCCCGCCGGGACGGCCCGTTCGTGCCGGTGAACACCGCGGCCATCCCCTCCGAGCTGCTGGAAAGCGAAATCTTCGGCCACGAGAAGGGAGCCTTCACCGGCGCCATCGACAGCCGGGCCGGGTGCTTCGAGACGGCCCACGAGGGCACGCTCTTCCTGGACGAGATCGCCGAGATGCCGCTCGCCCTCCAGCCCAAGCTCCTGCGGGTGCTCGAGGACGGCCGGGTCCGCCGGCTCGGCGGCAAGCACGAGCGGCAGTTCGACGTGCGCCTGATCGCCGCCACCAACCGGGATCCGCGCCGGGCCATCGAGGAGCGGATCCTGCGGGAGGACCTCTTCTACCGGCTGAACGTCTTCACCATCGAGCTGCCCCCGCTGCGGGAGCGCTCCGACCTGCCGCTGCTGATCCAGCACCTCCTGGGCACGCTCAACGAGCGCCACGGCGCCGGCGTCGAGGGCGTGGGGGACGAGGCCGGCCGCCTGCTGGCCGACTACCCGTGGCCGGGCAACGTGCGGGAGCTGCGCAACGTGCTGGAGCGGGCCGTGGTCCTGGCCAAGGAGGGATGGATCGAGGCGCCCCACCTGCCGCCCTACATCCGGCAGCCCGACGACCGGGACCTGCGCATCGGCGGCGACCGGGTCGTCCTGCCCGCCGACGCCACCGTCGCCGAGGCCGAGAGGGCGCTGATCCTCAGGACGCTGGAGCGGACGGACAACAACAAGGCGGAGGCCGCGCGGCGCCTGGGCATCGACGTGAAGACGGTGCGGAACAAGCTGAAAGCTTGGGGGGAGATGTGACGCTGGAAATCGTCGCCAAATGCACTTGAACGCCGCCCCGATCGACCTTGATGATCCTCTGGATCTCCCCTACAACCCCCCGTCCCCCTTCTCTCCCTCGGAGGGGAGAAGGGGGCGCCCCCACCCGCAGCTCTTCTCTCGGAGGTCTCGTCGGTTCCGGGCGAACCGCCGGGCGTGACGTCGCCCCATGAAGCTGGTCACCAAGCTGGTCCTGGGCTTCGCCCTGCTGCTCACCCTGTCGGTGGCCGCCGGCTGGTACCTGCTCCGGGTCGTCGACCGCCTGCACGAGGACAACCGCCGGCTCACCGAGATCAGCTTCCGGGTGGTGGACCTGACCCGGGAGATCCGCGCCACCCTCGACGTCCTCGGCGAGTTCAGCGAGAAGTACCTGGCGCTGGGCGGCGACCGGGAGTACTACGCCCGGCTCGAGCAGTACCGGGCGGAGATCGGGGCCGACATGGCGCGGCTCCGGACCCTCGGCGTCTCCGAGGCCGAGGCCCGCGAGCTCGACCGCCTGGACGCCCTGTGGCGGAGCTACCTCGACGCGATCCCGCCCCGGGAGCGGGAGATCCTCCGGGAGCCCTCGGGACGGACGGGCGGGCGCCTCCCGGCCCCTTCGGCCGACCGCCTGGCGGAGCTCGGCTCGGAGCTCGCCCGGCGGCTCGCCGACCACCTGGGGCGCCTGGACGCGCAGCTCGGCGCGGTGCTCGAGGCCTCCCGGCGCACCATGGAGAGCCGGATCGCGACGAGCGCCGCCGACGCCCGGCGCGCGGCCTGGACCGGCCGGGTCGCGGCCGTGGTCAGCCTCCTGGCCGCCACCGCCCTGGCGCTCGGGATCGTCGTCTCGGTCCGCCGCCCCCTGGAGCGCCTGACCCGGGGCACGCGGACCCTCGCCCGGGGCGACTTCTCCCACCGGGTGCCGGTCGCGGGCAGCCGGGAGCTGGCCGCCCTCGCCGAGGACTTCAACGCCATGGCGGCGCGGCTCGGCGAGCTCGACCGGCTCAAGCAGGACTTCGTCGCCGGCGTCTCCCACGACCTGAAGGCGCCGCTCGCCTCGATCGAGGAGACCAACCGCTTCCTGCTCGAGGAGCTGGCCGGGCCCCTGGAGCCCCGCCAGCGCAAGATGGTCGAGCTCAACCTCCAGGCCTCCGAGCGCCTCTCGGCGATGATCCGGGATCTCCTCCACCAGCGCCGGTTCGAGTCCGGCGAGCTCGAGTACGACGTGGCGCCTCAGCGGCTCCGCGAGCTGATCGAGGCGGCGGTGGGCGAGGTCGTGCGGCTGAGGGCCGGTCCGGAGCCGTCGATCGAGATCGACGTCGAAGGCGATCCGGTGGTGGACGGGGACCGTTCACTCCTGCTCCAGGTCTTCAGGAACCTGCTCGCCAACGCGGTCAAGTTCACCCCGCCGGGGGGCAGGCTCGGGGTCCGGCTCCGCCCGGACCGGCGCTCGGGCGCCCTGGTCGAGGTCTGGGACACCGGCCCCGGCGTGCCCGACGAGCTCAAGGACCGGATCTTCGAGCGCTTCCAGCGCGGCGACCCCGAGGGTAGGGGCCGACAGGGAACCGGGTTAGGATTGGCCATCGCCCAAGCCATCGTCCGGGGACACGGCGGAGACATCCGGCTCGAAGACCGCGAGGGCGGCGGCAGTCGTTTCGTCGTCCGGCTCCCCGCGTCCCCGCCACCGGGCTCATCCGTGGGCAGGAGGTGACCGATTCGCGTCCCGGCCAGGTTCTCGTCCCGTGCACCGTTCGCGCCCGCCGCGGCGATCACCGCCGCAGCGCTCCTGCTCCTCCTGCTCGGCGCCGCCGGCGGCTGCCGGAGCCTGACCGGCCGCTCCGGACCGGCCGGGGCGCCGCCCCTCGAACGGGGTGACGCCCTCTACGCCGCCGGCGAGTACGGCCCGGCGGCCCACGCCTACCGGGAGTACCTGGACGACCGGCCGCGCGGGCGCGGCACCGACCGGGTCCTCTTCCGCCTGGCCGCCCTCCACCTGCTGCCGGAGAGCCCGGTCCACGACCCCGACGCCGGAGTCGAGTACCTGGACCGGCTGGTCCGGGGCCACCCGGACAGCCCGCTCGCCGAGCCCGCCCGGGTGCTGCGAAGCCTGCAGGTCCGCCTGGAAGGTCTCGAAGCGCAGAGCGAGCAGCAGGAGGAACGGCTGGCCGAGCTCGCCGAACGGCTCGAGGCGCTCAAGCGGATCGACCTGGAGCGCTCCCGGGAGCCCCCTCCGCGGTAGGCCGAACCGGATCGGATCGGACCGGATCGAACCGAACGG
>JASFUJ010000163.1:0-6825 GCA_050050355.1 Acidobacteriota bacterium | reverse complement strand
GGCCGGCGGGGGAGACCCGGGCGCCGGCGATCCGGGGCGCCTCCGGATCCACGCCGAGACCCTGGAGATGGAGATGACCCCGGACGGGCGGCACCCGGCCGACCTGCACCTGGAGGGCGGTCCCGGCGGGCGGACCACGGTGCGCTCCTTCGGCGCCGGCGGCGGGCCGGTCTACCGCCTGGAGGCGCCGCGGATCGACGGGCTGTTCGAGGAAGGGCGCCCCGCGACCTTCGAGGCGGCGGAGCGGGTGCGCGTGGAGGTGGTCGACGACCCGGCCCTGGTGGAGCGGGCCGTCGAGGCGGAGCTGGCGTCCTGGTGGGCGGCGGTGAGCGGGGATCGGCAGGCCGGGTCCGGACCCGGAGCCGGGGACGAATCCGAAGGACTCGAGCGCTGGGGCGAGGGGCGCCGGGCGGAGGCGGCGTTCGACGCGACCGGCGCGCTGGCGACGGTGACCCTGATCGACGACGTGGAGATCGTGGACGGGGAGACGCGTGCACGGGGGGATCGGGGGGTCTTCCGGGCGTCGGACGACGCGGCGGAGGTGACGGGCGAGCCGGCGCGGGTGGTCACGCCGCGGACCGCGATGGAGGCGCCGACGGTGACCTACACCCGGGCCGACGGCATCCTCCACGGGTCCGGGGGCGTGCGCGCCCGGCTGGAGCGGGACGGGGACGGCGGCGGACCGGCCTCCGCGCTCGACGGCACCCCGCTGGGGGAGGGCGAGGGCCCGGTCTGGGTGGAGGCCGAGCAGGGCTTCTTCCGGGACCGGCCGCGCAGCTTCCTGTTCGCCGGCTCGGTGCGCGCCTGGAAGGGGGAGGACCTGCTGACCGGCTCCCGGCTCCGGGGGGAGGAGGCCGAGGGGACCCTGACCGCCTCGGGCGACGTGCGGACGCTGTGGATCCCGGAGCCGGCGGACCCGGAGGGCGACCCGCGGCCGGAGGACTCGCCGATCGAGGTCACCGCCGACGAGATGACCTACCGCCGGGGGCGGAGCGTCCTGGTCTACACCGGCGACGTCGTCGCCGAGCAGGAGCGGCGGATGCTCGCCTGCCGGGAGATGGAGATGCACCTGCGGTCCGCGGACGGCGCGGACGAGGCCCGGAAGGAAGGGACCGGGCGCCTGGAGCGACTGATCTGCACCGGCGCGGTGCGGATGTCGGAGCCCGCCGCCGGTCCGGACGAGGGCGGCCGGACGCTCCGCGGGCACCGGGCCGTCTACGACCCCGCCGCCCGCACGATCGACGTCGTGGCGGGGCCCGGCGGCAGGGTGGTGATGGAGGACCCGGACGGCAACGTCATCGAGGGCCCGCGCATGATCTACGAGATCGACCGGGAGCGGGTGCGGATGCTGCCGCTGGAGGAGGCGGACGGGGAGGCGACGCCCGATCCCGGCGAGGGCGAGAGCCAGGGCGAGACCGAAGACCAGACCGGGGACGAGAGCGGAGGCGGCCCGTGACCACCGGACGCGCGGAGGGGACCGAAGACCGCCGGCTCTGGGCGCGGAATCTGCGCAAGGTCTACCGCGGGCGCGCCGTGGTCCAGGACGTGGACCTGGAGGTGGCGCCGGGGGAGATCGTCGGCCTCCTGGGGCCGAACGGCGCCGGCAAGACGACGACCTTCTACATGGTGGTCGGGGTGATCCCTCCGGACGCGGGGCAGGTGTTCATCGGCGCCGAGGAGATCACGGAGCTGCCCATGTACCTGCGGGCGCAGCGGGGCATCAGCTACCTGCCGCAGGAGCCGTCGGTGTTCCGGAAGCTGTCGGTGGAGGACAACCTGCGGTCGATCTTCGAGACCCTCGCCCTGCCCCACGGCGAGCAGGAGCGCCGCATCTACCAGCTCATCAGCGACTTCGGCCTGGAGCGGGTGGCCAAGACGCCGGGCTACGCCCTGTCGGGCGGGGAGCGCCGGCGGGTGGAGATCGCCCGCGCCCTGGTGATCAGCCCTTGGTATATCCTTCTGGACGAGCCCTTCGCGGGCATCGACCCGATCGCGGTCCTCGACATCCAGAGGATCGTCAGGCATTTGAAGGCGATGGGAATCGGAGTCCTGATCACCGACCATAACGTACGGGAAACATTGAAAATAACCGACCGAGCGTATATCATCAACGACGGTGAGATCCTCCGTTCCGGCACCCCCGAAGAGCTCTCGCACGACCCCGAGGTGAAGAAGGTCTACCTGGGGGAGGAGTTCACCCTCTAGACGGTCCGAAGAGGCGCATGGCACTCGAACAAAAGCTGTCCCTGAAGCTCACGCAGAAGCTGGTGATGACGCCGTCACTCCAGCAGGCCATCAAGCTTCTGCAGATGACCCGGATCGAGCTCGAGGGGGTGATCACCCAGGAGATGATGGAGAACCCGACCCTCGAGGAGGCGCGCCTCGAGACGGCGGAGGAGCCGGTCTCCGAGGAGGAGACCCGGGACAAGGAGACCAAGGACGACGAGCTCGACCACGAGGAGTCCCTGGAGGACATCGACCTGGACGAGTTCTTCGGCGACTACATGGAGAGCTCCGGCTACGCCTCGGTGAGCGAGCACCGGGAGGCGCCGCCGCTCGAGAACACCCTCAGCCGGGACCCGGACCTCTACGACCACCTGCTCTGGCAGCTCCACATGGCCGACATCCCGGAGCGCCGGCGGGAGATCGCCGAGCTGATCATCGGCAATCTCGACCCCCAGGGGTTCCTGGTGGCCGAGCTGGAAGAGATCCGCGCCCTGGGCGACCAGCCCGTGGGACGGGACGGAAGCGACGACAACGGCGCGGGCCCGGACGGCGGGGACGAAGAGCACGAGCCGTTCACCCTCGACGAGGTGGAAGAGGCCCTGGAGCTGGTCCGGAGCTTCGATCCGCCGGGCGTCGGCTACGCCACCCTGTGCGACAGCCTGATCGCCCAGCTCGACCGGGCCGGCGTCGAGACCGAGGTGGACGAGCTGGCGCGCCGGATGCTCGACGAGCACTGGGACGCGTTTCTCAAGCGCCAGTACCCGGCGATCGCCAAGAAGATCGGCGTGCCGCTGCACGACCTGGAGCCGGCGGTCGAGCGGATCAAGAACCTGGAGACCCGCCCCGGCCGGGGGTTCAACACCGAGCGGGCCCACTACATCGAGCCGGACGTCTACGTCCGCAAGGTGGGCGACGAGTGGGTGATCCAGATCAACGACGACGGCATGCCCCGCCTCCGGGTGAGCCGGGCGTACCGGAAGATGCTGGCCAAGATGCGCAAGGAGGGCCGCCAGGCGGACGCCCAGCAGTTCATCAAGGACAAGATCCGGTCCGCGATCTGGCTGATCAAGAGCATCGACCAGCGCCAGCGCACCATCCACAAGGTGGCCAACTCGATCGTGCGCCAGCAGCAGGAGTTCCTGGAGCACGGCATCGACCGGCTGCGCCCCATGGTCCTGCGGGACGTGGCCGAGGACATCGGCATGCACGAGTCGACCGTCAGCCGCGTGGTGTCCAACAAGTACATCCACACGCCGCGGGGCGTGCTGCCCATGAAGTACTTCTTCCACAGCGGGATCGACCGGGAGTTCGGGGAGGAGATCTCCTCCCTGACGGTCAAGCGCAAGATCTCGCAGATGATCGACGAAGAGGACCCGAAGCGCCCGCTGTCGGACAGCGAGCTGATGAGAATTCTCAACCGGGAGGGGATCCAGATCGCCCGGCGCACGGTCGCCAAGTACCGGGACGAGCTCAACATCCCCTCCTCGACCGACAGAAAGCAGATTTTCTGACCCGATGCCTTTCCCCCCATCGCGGGGTTTCACGCACACCACTTCGGAGCCTGCACGCGCAGGCTTCCAACCGGGAGATCGTTCCCGCAACCTCGATCCAAGGTCCCCGGGATCGCGGCAGCGCCGCGGTCCGTGCGGACCGAAGGGAGCGCGAATGAACATCGAATACGTGGGTAGGAACTACTCCGTGGACGACAGCGTCCGAGGCTACGTCGAAGGAAAGCTCGGCAAGAAGCTGGTCAAATTCATTCACGAGCCGGTGGAGATCCGCGTCACCCTCGAGACGGAGAAGCACCGCAACATCGCGGACGTCCACATCACGCACAAGAACGGCGTGCTTCAGGCCACGGAAGAGACCGGAGACATGTACGACGCCATCAACATGGCGGTCGACAAGGTCGAGAAGCAGGCCCGCCGCTCCAAGAAGAAGTCGATCGACCGCCGTCGGCGCGCCGACCGGGAGACCACGAACGGCCAGCGCTGGCCGCTCGAGGTCCTGTCGCGCGAGAGCTTCGCCGCCGGCGGTGAGCGGCGGATCATCAAGACGACCCACCTGCCCATCAAGCCGATGACCATCGAAGAGGCTGCCCTGCAACTGGAGACCGCGAAGAACGAGTTCCTCGTCTTCCGCAACTCCGCCACCGATCGAGTGAACGTCCTGTACAAGCGGCGCGACGAGAACTACGGCCTGATCGCGCCGGAGCTCTGAACCGGCCGGAGGCTCCGGACCCACCCGTGATGCACATCGAGAACCTGACGCGCCCGGAGCTGATCTTCCCGGCGCTCGAAGCCGAGGACCGTGAAGAGGTGCTCCGCGCCTTCTCGGAGCGGCTCGCCGAAGAGCGCGTCGTGGACGACGCGAGCGAGCTGTACCGCAAGCTGCTCGAGCGCGAGCAGCTCGGCTCCACCGGGATCGGCTCCGGGGTGGCGATTCCCCACTGCAAGCTGGACCACCTGTCGGAGGCGGTGCTGGCCATCGGCATCAGTCGCAAGGGCGTCGAGTTCGGGGCCATGGACTCGGAGCCGGTGCGGCTCTTCTTCCTCCTCGTCTCGCCGACGGACGCGCCCGCGATCCACCTCCAGGTGCTGGCGGCCATCTCGAAATGGATCAAGACCGACCGCCACGTGCCGCGGATGCTCAAGCTGAAGGACCGGGGGGCGATCTACCACATGCTGGAAGAGGAGGGATGACCGGCACCGAGGCGTACGTCACCGTCGAGGACCTGCTGGGGGAGGAGCTGTCCGACCTCCGCCTGTCCATCCTGTCCGGCGACCAGCACCTGGACAACCGGATCACCAATCCGCGGGTCCAGAAGCCGGGGCTCGCCTTCGCGGGCTACTACGCGTACATCAAGCCGGGCCGCGTCCAGATCATCGGCGAGAGCGAGACCGAGTACCTCAAGACCCTCCCTCGCGAGGAGCGGGCCGAGCGGTTCGAGACCATCACGTCCCTGCCGGTACCGGTCTTCGTCATCACCAAGGCGCTGGCGCCGCTGGACGGGTTCCTGCGACGCGGCCAGGAGCGCGAGGTGCCGGTGCTGTCGTCGCCGGAGCTCTCCTCCCGGGTCATCAAGCGGCTGAGCTACTTCCTGGAGGACCACCTGGTGCCGAGAACCCACCTGCACGGAGTGTTGCTGGACATCTACGGCCTCGGCGTCCTGCTGATCGGCGGCAGCGGGGTGGGCAAGAGCGAGTGCGCGCTCGACCTGATCGCCCGCGGCCACAGCCTGGTGTCCGACGACCGGGTGACGGTCAAGCGCTATCCGAACGGCGAGCTCGTCGGCTTCTCCGAGGGACCGCTGCGCCACCACATGGAGCTCCGCGGCCTCGGGATCGTCAACGTCCAGGACCTCTTCGGCCTGGCCGCGGTGCGCGAGCGCAAGTCGATCGACCTGGTGATCGAGCTCGAGCACTGGCAGGAGGGGGAGCGCTACGACCGGCTCGGGCTGGACGAGAGCCTCTACGAGATCCTCGAGACCCCCTGCCCCTACATCAAGATGCCGATCGCCCTGGGTCGTAACGTCTCGATCCTGGTGGAGATCGCCGCCCGCAACCACGTGCTGAAGCTCCAGGGCCACCACTCCGCGCGGGAGTTCGCCCGCAAGCTGGAGGAAGAGCTCGAGCGCAAGCGGACCGAGGGCTCGTGAGCGACGCGACGCCGGCCCGGCTGGTGCTCATCACCGGACTGTCCGGGTCGGGCAAGAGCTCGGTGGCCAAGTGCTTCGAGGACCTCGGGTACCACACCGTCGACAACCTGCCGCTGCCGCTCCTACGGGACTTCCTCTCCCGGCCGCTCGAGCTGGTGGAGGGGAAGGACCGGATCGCGGTGGTGACCGACGTGCGCGCCCCCCACTTCGCCGAGGAGTTCCCCCGCCTGGTCCGGGACGTCGACACCGAGCGGGTCGAGCCGATCCTGCTGTTCCTCGAAGCGTCGGACGAGACCCTGGTGCGCCGGTTCTCGGAGACGCGCCGGCCTCATCCGCTGGCCGGGGACCGATCGGTGATCGAGGGGATCGAGCGGGAGCGGGGCCTGCTGAGCGACCTGCGCGGGATCGCCGACATGGTCCTCGACACGAGCGAGTGGACCATCCACGAGATCCGCACCCAGGTCTTCCGGGAGTTCGCCGAGCGGCCGGAGGGGCCGGTCATGTTGGTCTCCCTGATGAGCTTCGGCTACAAGCACGGCATCCCGTACGGGGCGGACCTCCTGTTCGACATGCGGTTCCTGCCGAACCCCCACTTCGTGCCCGGCCTCCGGGAGCAGACCGGCCGGGACGCCGCCGTCCGCGACTACCTGGAGGGGCAGGAGGAGTACCGGGAGATCGTCGACCGGCTGACCGATCTCCTCGACTTCCTCCTGCCCCGGTTCCGGCGGGAGCACCGCGCGTACGTGACGGTGGCCATCGGCTGCACCGGCGGACGGCACCGGTCGGTGGCCGTGTCGGAGGCCCTGAAGGCGCGGCTGGGGGGGGAGGGCTGGTCGGTGCGGCTGATCCACCGGGATCTGGACGAGTAGCGAGTTGCGGGGGTGATCCGGCCGGGCGGCGCCCCCTTTTCCCCCTGGAGGGGGAGAAGGGGGATGGGGGGT
>JASFUJ010000162.1:0-6835 GCA_050050355.1 Acidobacteriota bacterium | reverse complement strand
TGGCTCACGGGACCATCACCTACGAGGAGGCGATGGCCCAGTCGCCCGACCCGGAGGACCTGTCGCTCAAGCTGCGCAAGATGTTCCCGAAGATCGAGGAGCGAGGAGGAGACATGAGCCCGACGACGTCCGATTTCTCCCAGATCCTGGAGCTCCAGGAGTACCGGAAGATGTACGAGGAGCAGGAGGAGAAGATCAAGGTCCGTCTGGGTCAGAAGGACGAGGAGCTCGCCCACCTGCGGGAGCAGATCGAGCACCGCGACGGCCAGATCCAGGACCTCTCCGACCAGCTCCGCGAGGCCGCCGAAGAGCGCGACCGGATGAAGTCCGACTACCAGCGCCTGCGCCAGGAGGCCCAGGAGAAGATCGACAAGCTGATGGAACGGATCAAGGAGCTCAACCAGAAGATCATGGGCGACGAGAAGAAGAGCGGGATCTTCAGGTAATTCCCAGCGTCCTCACCAGCCGCCTCGCGTCCTCTTCCGTCCGCACCCTTCCCTCCACCTGGGCCCTCCGCAGAGCCTCGACGGCCTGCCCGATCCGCGGGCCGGGTTCGATTCCCAGGATCTCTCCGATCTCGCGCCCGTCGAGGAGGCGGGGCGGATCCCGGAGCGTCTCCCCCTCGCGCCGGTCCAGGCGGATCACGGCCCGGACCGCCTCCGTCCAGGCGGCCCGGGCGTCCGGATCCGCACCCGCCCGGGCGCCGGCGACGCAGACCGCGGTCGGCCAGAGCGCCCCGGCGTCGTACAGGAACCGGCGGCGCACCACGCCGTCCCCCCGGCCGCCGCTCTCCAGCCGGCTCCACTCCGGGAGCAGGCGGAGGAGCGCGCGCACGTCCGCGGCGTCCCGGCGCGTGAGATACCCGGCCCGGGCGAACCGCGCGAGCGCGTCCTCGACGCCGTCCCCCGGCGCGAGGCCGGTCAGCTCCGACAGGCCGGCGAACGTCAGGGTCCACCGCGCGAGGCGGTGGTGGATCGGGAAGGGAAGGAGGCCCGCGGCGAGGCGGCGCAGCTCGAGCGCGCAGGGGGCCAGCCGTCCGAGCGCGGCGCAGACCGCGCCGGCGCCGGGGCGCTCCCCGCCCGGTGCGCGCGGGGGCTCCCCCGGATGGCCGAGCCACAGCCCCGGGTAGAGCTCGAGCGCCTCCAGGACGGCCACCGCCCGCTGCGGGTCCGGCCTGGAGAAGAGGAGGGTCAGCTCTTCGCGGACCCGCTCGGCGGCGACCGCGGCCAGGTCCGGAGCCACGGCGCGCGCCAGCCCCAGGGTCGGAGGGTCGGCCGAGAACCCGGGGAGCTGGACGAGGAGTCGGGGCAGGCGGAGCACCCGGAGCGGGTCGCCGGCGAAGCTCTCCTCCGTGGTGGCGCGGAGGATCCGGCGACGCAGGTCGGCGAAGCCGTCGAACGGGTCGTAGAGCTCTCCCCGCGGGGTGGACAGGGCGATGGAGTTGACGGTGAAGTCTCGCCGGGCGAGGTCCGCGTCCAGGGTGGCCCCCTCGCGGTCCCAGAGGTCGAGGACGTAGCCCCCGGCCCGGGTCCCCGGGCCGGATCGCCCGCCCGCGGGCTGGACCACCAGCCGGTAGGCGCCGAACTCCTCGCCCCCGAGGAGGACCAGGCGGGCCTCGAGTCTCCGGGCGACGGCCTCGGCGACGGCCCGGCCGCAGCCGGAGACCATGGCGTCCAGGTCGTGGCAGGGGAGGCCGAGGAAGCGGTCGCGCAGGACCCCGCCCACCAGGTGGGCCTCCACGCCCTCGGCCCGGGCGGCCTCGGTCAGGGCCCGGATCGCCGGATGGCGCAGGAGGAGCTGGAAGACCCGGACGGGGTCGCGGGGGGTGGGCATGGCGGCGAGAAGCTTAGCAAGCGCGGCGAAATTGCGGTTCCCGCGGCGAAAAGTTAAACTTCTGTCTCAGGAATATGCCCGTAACCTTCGACGAGGTCAGGAGAATTGCGTCTCTCGCCGGACTCCGGTCGGTGCCGGGGGAGGAGGACGAGGTCGCGCCGCGGATGGCGGAGATCGTGGAGCTCGCGGGCGGGATGTCGACCTTCGTGGCGGAGGGGGAGGTCGACGGCGGAGAGCCCCCCGGGGCCTCGGCCCTCGACATGGAGGTCATGGCGGAGGCCGTCGCCGGGGACGTTCCGGGGGAGTGCCTGGATCGGGAGCTCGTCCTGGCCAACGCTCCGGACCACGAGGACGGCTTCGTACGGTTGCCGCCGATCCGGCGGGGCCGGACGGAGGGTGGCGCCCGGGAGGAGACCGAGTGAGTCGCGCGTCGGGAACGGCCTCGCGGACCGGCGGGCGGCGGCTCTGGGAGCTGCCGGCGGCCGAGGTCGCCGCCCGGGTCGGATCGGGGGAGGTCTCGGCCGTGACCGTGACGGAAGCCTGCCTGGAGCGCACGGAGCGCGTGGAGCCGGTCCTCGGGGCGTACCTCGAGATCGACCGGGAGGGAGCGCTGGCGCGGGCGGAGGAGGTGGACCGGAGCCTGTCCTCCCGCCGTCGGACCGGAGCCGGCGTGCCCCGGCTGGCGGGGGTGCCGGTGGCGATCAAGGACAACCTGAGCCGGGAGGGCCGGCCGCTCACCTGCGGCTCCCGCATCCTGGAAGGCTACGTGGCGCCGTACACCGCCACCGCCGTCGAACGGCTGCTGGCGGCGGGGGCCGTGCCGATCGGGCGGGCCAACCTGGACGAGCTCGCCATGGGCTCCTCGTGCGAGACGTCCACGGCCGGCCCCACCCGCAATCCCTGGAGCCCGGACCGGGTGCCGGGCGGTTCGTCGGGCGGGTCGGCGGCGGCGGTGGCCTCGTCGGGGGTTCCCCTGGCCCTGGGGTCGGACACCGGCGGCTCGGTGCGCCAGCCGGCGGCCCTGTGCGGAGTGGTGGGGCTGAGGCCCACCCAGGGACGGGTCTCCCGCTGGGGGCTGGTGGCCTTCTCCTCCTCGATGGACCAGGTGGGGCCGATCGCCCGGACCGTGCGGGACGCCGCCCTCTGCCTGGAGGCGATCGCCGGTCCGGACCCTCGGGACGCCACCTGCTCCGACCGGCCGGTGGGAGCTCTGTCGGCCGACCTGGACGCCGGTCTCGACGGGTTCCGGATCGGGGTGCTGCGGGAGCTGGGAGGCGATCCCGACGGGGCGGGCCTGTCGGCGGCGGCCCGGGAGGACTTCCGCTCGGCCCTGGAGCGGCTGGCGGACGCCGGCGCCGACGTGGTGGAGGTGTCCGGGCCCGACGTCGGGGGAGCCCTCGACTCGGCCCTCGCCGCCTACGCGGTCCTCGCCGCCGCCGAGGCCAGCTCGAACCTGGCACGGCTCGACGGGGTGCGCTACGGCCGGCGGGCCTCGATCCCCGCGACCGGACCGGGTGGCGAGGATGCCGCCGCCGTCGTGGAGGCCTCGCGGAGCGAGGGATTCGGGGCGGAGGTGCGGCGGCGGATCCTGCTCGGCACCTTCGCCCTGTCGGCGGGCCATGCGGACCGGTACCACGGCCGGGCGCGGGCGGTCCGCGCGGTCCTCTCCCGCCGGCTCTCCGAGATCCTCGGCCGGGTCGACGTGATCGCCGCTCCGACCGCCGCCGGCGGGGCCTTTCCGGTGGGCTCCCGGATCGGCGATCCGGTGGCCATGGTCCGGTCCGACCGGTTCACCGTGCCGGCGAGCCTCTGCGGCCTGCCGGCGATCTCGGTGCCCTCCGGGCTCGACGACCAGGGGCTGCCGCTCGGTCTGCAGCTCATCGGTCCGGCCTTCGGCGAGTCGCGGCTGCTCCGGGCCGCGCGGACGTTCGAGCGCGTCACCCGCTTCCCCCGCCGGACCGTCCCGGCGGAGGAGGAGGCGCGATGAGGGGCGGACGCGGATCGGCGATCGTGGCCGGCTCGGCGGTCTCGATCCTCGGGGCCCTCGGAGCCCTGCTCCTGACCGGGGTCTTCCTCGGGGCTCCGTCCCCCGTGGCGGCGACGCCCCTGCGGGTCGCCCTGCCGGAGCGGGGCGGGCCGGAGAACGGGAGTGCAGGAGCGTCGCCCGCGTCGTCCGCTTCAACCGGCTCTCCCACCTCGACAACCGCCGCGGGCGACCTGGTCGCCCTGCTCACGGACCGGCACGAGCTGTTCCTCGAGGCCAAGCCGCTCCAGGGCGAGGGGCTCCTGGCCTTCGCCCGCCGCCTGTGCGGCGACGAGGCGGCCGCCGAGGCCATCGCGGCGGTCAACGACGGTGCGCGCGCCCTGGTGGCCGGCCTGCGCTACCGGGTGCCGTTCGATCAGTTGCGCGCCGAGCTCCAGCTCCGCCTCGTGCGCACCCTCTTCCCGGAGGACCGGGCGGAGCCGGACGGCTGGCACCACCAGGTGCGCGGCGCCGGCTCCCTGGAGCGGGGCAGCCTGTGGCACGTGGCCGAATGGTTCACCGGCGAGGGCATCCGGTTCGCCGAGATCCGCACCCACAACGGCTTCGTGGAGGACGACCTGGCGCCGGGCCAGGAGGTGGTGATCCCGAGCCGGTTGCTGCGGCCGGTCTTCCGCGGCGCGGTGGCCGCCCGGCGGATCGAGACGGGTGGGGACGGCGGGCTGGGCGGGGACGGGGCCGGGGATCCCGCGGCCACGCCCTACCGGCTGGAGTACGGCGAGGACCGGAAGGGCGAGTACGCGGTCTACCGGTTGAAGCCGGGCGAGGCGCTGTACTCGAGCGTGGTGGTGCGGTTCACCGGCGCCGTCCACGCGCCGGACGTCAACGCCCTGGCGGAGGAGATCGCCCGGCGGAGCGACATCCCGGACGTCACCGACATCCCCGTGGGCCACGCGGTCAAGGTGCCGTTCGACCTGCTGCTCCCCGAGTACCTGCCGTCGGATCACCCACGGCGCCGGGAGTACGAGGCGGCGCTCCGCGAGAGCGGCCGGTTCACCAACCGGATCCGATCCGCCGACCTGTCCGGCATCACGGTGGTCCTCGACGCGGGGCACGGCGGGGCGGACGTCGGCGCGTCCTTCGGCGGCGTCTGGGAGAGCCTGTACGTCTACGACGTCAAGATGCGGGTGAAGGCGCTGCTCGAGAGCCACACGGCGGCCCGGGTGGTGGTGACCACGAAGGACGGGGAGCACTTCCGCATTCCGGAGCGGGACGTGCTGCCGTTCTCGCGGGAGCACCGGGTGCTGACCGATCCGCCGTACCCGATCACCGACAGCGTCGTCGGGGTGAACCTGCGCTGGTACCTGGCGAACAGCGTGTTCGCCCGGGCCGTGGAGCGGCAGGGGGACCCCCAGAAGGTGGTCTTCTTCTCGATCCACGCGGACTCGCTCCATCCGTCGCTGCGCGGGGCCATGGCGTACATTCCGGCGGCTTCCATGCGGCGGGGCACCTTCCGCAAGAGCGGCTCGGTGTACCAGGCGCGGCGGGAGTGGCGGGAGCGGCCGAGCGTGAGCTTTCCCTGGAAGGACCGGGTGGAGAGCGAGGGGTTGTCGCGGCAGCTCGCGGAGGAGGTGGTGGGGGCGCTGGCGCGCCGGGGCGTGGCGATCCATCCCTACAAGCCGGTGCGGGAGAAGATCGTGCGCAACCGGAGCGAGTACGTGCCGGCGGTGCTGCGCTACAACGCGGTTCCGGCGAAGGTCCTGCTGGAGATCTGCAACCTGGCCAACGCCCGGGACCGGTCGCTGCTCCAGACGCGGGAGTTCCGGCAGCGGATCGCCGAGGCGATCGTCGAGGCGATCCTGCGGTACTACGGCGAGGGCGAGGTGTTCGAGGCCGACGAGGCGGCGCTGGTGGCGGCGGCGGGGGGTGGGGCGGCGGGCCGCTGAGACGGGGAGCCTCCGCCGGGGGTTCGCCGAGGGGTTCGCCGGGAGCGGTCCGGGGGCTCCCGGCCTCCGGCACGGCTCCGCGTGAGGAGACTTCGGACGGGGCGCTCCGCCTGGCAGCGCCGTCGCGGACGAGTCGGGCTTGCCCTGTCACCGGGCCTGCCAGGTCCGCGGGCGCTGACACCTCCGGCCGGGAGCCCCCGGACCGCTCCATGTTCCACCGTTCGTTGCCTCAACCACCGAACGGGTCGAGAGCCCGACGAGGGAAGGGGAACGAGGGGTTGTGGGGGTGATCCGGAGGACCTCGACCCCGCTGCATCGGCGCCGAGATGCCGCGGAGCTGCTCGCGAGTTGTTCGCAGCCCGAAACAGGACCGATTCTGTAAGGAACTTTGTGGAGTGCAGGTCGGTCTAACATACCGTGACCACCATGACCGTCCCGGCCGTCTCCGATCGCACGCTCGCCGAGCGGCACCGCTACGGCGACCCGGAGGCGTTCGCCGAGCTCTACCGGGCCTACGAGAGGATGGTCTTCAACCTGGCCCTGCGACTGTCGGGGGATCGGGAGCGGGCGGCGGATCTGTCGCAGGAGATCTTCCTGCGGGTCTACCGGCACCTGGACCGGTTCCGGGGACGGTCGTCGCTCAAGACCTGGATCTACCGGGTGGCGGTCAATCACTGCCGGAGCCGGCTGCGGCCGCGGGCGCTGCGGATCGAGCTGTTCACGCCGTCGCGGGAGGACGAGGATCCCCTCGCGGAGGTGGCCGATTCGCGCCGCGGACCGGAGGAGCTGGCCATGGCCGGGGACGCCGAGAGGGCGTTGCGGGCGGCGCTCGCCGAGCTGCCGCGGAGCTTCCGGGAGGCGGTGGTGCTGCGGGATCTGGAAGGACTGGCGTACGACGAGATCGCCGAGGTCCTGGGAGTGAAGATCGGGACCGTCCGGTCGCGCATCGCGCGCGGGCGGCGGCGGCTGAGCGAGCTGTTGGGCCCCCCGCCGGATCGGCGACAGGCCGGGGCGGGGGACGGAGGACGAGGCGAGCCATGAGCGGAGTCACCCACGCGATCCACGACGACCTGGA
>JASFUJ010000161.1:0-6845 GCA_050050355.1 Acidobacteriota bacterium | reverse complement strand
CCAAGGAGGACACGCCATGACCGAAGCCCAGGAACAGGCTCCCGACCCGACCGCTCAGACGCCCCAGACACAGCAGGTGGCCCAGACCCCCCAGACACACCAGACTCCCGAGCCGCCGAGCTCGCCCCCGCCGCCCGCCCGGGCCCCGGCCACGCTCGCCGACGACCCCCTGCGCCGCTCGCCGTTCCTCGCAGGGCTGCTCTCCCTGGTGCCCGGGCTCGGGCACGTCTACCTGGGGTACACCCGTCTCGGCTTCATCCACGCGGCCGTCGTGGTTCTGCTCTTGAGCTTTCTGGCCTGGGCGATTCCCGGTCCGTTGATCACCCTGGCCGCCACCTTCATGGCGTTCTTCTGGATGTACGGCATCGTCGACGCCGCCCGCAGGGCGATGCTCGTCAACCAGGCCCTCCTCGGCCGGCTCGAGCTCGACCTGCCGGCGATCGGCGGGGAGCCCGGCTTCCGCGGCTCGCTGATCGGCGGTGCGGCGATCACCCTCGTGGGGGTCCTGCTCCTGTCGCACACCCTGTTCGACGTCTCGCTCCGTTGGGTCGAGGACTGGTGGCCGGTGGCGCTGATCGGCGTCGGTGTCTACCTGGTCTACCGGGGCGTGCAGGACCGGCAGCGTGAAGAACAGGAGGACGGGGGGTTGTAGGGGTAACCCGGTCTACTTCCCGTGGAAGACAGAGACGATGGCGGTGGTCGCACCGATACCGAGGGCCAGGACCGTGATCGCCGTGGCGGTGAAGGCCGGGGAGCGGCGCAGGGACCGCAGGGCCCACCGCACGTCCTGGACGGTGGTCTCGAGCCACGGACGCCCCGCTCGTCCCGGCAGGCTTCCTTGACCTGCTCCACGCCGCCGAAGCTGCGCAGGGCGGCGGTCCGGGCCTCCGCGGTGCTCATGCCGCGGGCCCGGTTCTCCTCCATCTGGACCTCCAGGTGAAAGCGGAGCTCGTCGTTCAGCTCCCGCTCGTGGCGGGATCTGCCGAGGAGGGTTCGGAGACGGTGGCCGGCGCTCCGGAGCTTGACCAGGAACGAGGCGAGCGACGGGACGGGCGTCAGGATCGGCATCGCGCCTCCTCAAACGGTCTGCAGCACGCGCGTGACGGCCGTCGAGAGCCGCTCCCAGCTCTCGGTCTCCTCGGCCAGGCGCCGTTCGCCGGCCGGGGTGAGCTCGTAAAACTTCGCTCGCCGGTTGTTCTCCGAGGTCCCCCAGGAGGCCTTGATCCATCCCCGGCGCTCGAGCCGGTGGACGCTCGGGTAGAGCGAGCCTTGCTGCACCTGGAGCACGTCGTCGGACATCGGACGGATGCGCTGCGCCATCCCCCAGCCGTGCATCGGCCCGAGAGCGAGGGTCTTCAGAATGAGCATGTCGAGCGTGCCCTGGAGCAGGTCGGTCTTCGGATCGGTCATGGTGGGTTCCTCTAGACGCTCGACAGGAGGTTGGACGCGCTCTTGTCGATTGTCAAGGGGTATGGCCGCGCCCGGAACCGGGTCGTCAGAGCAGCTCCGCCAGCCAGCGCACGGTGTTCAGGGCGAGGCGGCGGTTGTCGGTGTCCTTGCGGCTCATGCCGATCCGGAGCTCGGTGCGGCCCATGCTCTCGGCGGTCTCGCCGCGGATCACCTGGCTGGTGAAGACAGCCGCCTCGCCCAGGACCGCGATCCGCCCTCGGCCGTGTTCGAGTGCCACGGCCTGGGCCATGCCGTCCGCGGAGCGGACCTGGGCCTCCTCCCCCCGGTCGGGATCGTCGACGATCTCCGCGGTCTTCGCGAGGCGCAGCAGCCGGGTCGCCCCTGGGGGTGCCTCCAGGGCCTGGCCGCCGAAGGTCACCACCCGGTGCACCGCCTCGTCCGGTCCACGTCCCCGGGTGATGGGGTGGTCGGCGATGAGCCCCTCCGTGCGCTCGAAGACCAGGACGTACGGGCTGGCGAGGGCATCGTCGGCGTGCTCCGGGTCGCGCAAGTGGTCGTCGTGCAGCACCACGCCGAAGGCGCCGGCGAGCGCCCGCGCGGCGATGCCGAACGGCGCGTGGTCCGCGATCAGCAGCAGGCTGCCCCCATCCCGGACCCAGCTCTCGACCGCGGTCACCTCGCCGGGCGTGAACGCGGAACCCGGCGTTTCCCGGTCCGGTGGCCCGGCGTTGGCGATCACCAGGAGGTCGTACCCGGCGAGCACGTCGCGGGTGAAGGGCGAGAGGCCCCTCTCCACGGTGAACCCGTCGGCCCGGAGGAGCTCGGCGAAGGGCCGGTAGCGCCCGTCCGCGGTGTGGAAGTTGTCGTGGGCCTCGTCCACCAGCACGCGGATCGCGTGTGCGGTCGCCGCCGGCCGGGCGACGGTGGGATCGAAGCCGGCGTCCGCCGTCTGGACGTGGTGCGCGCTCCGGCAGGCGAATCCGGAGATCGCCAGCACGAAGACCAGGGCGAATCGGGTGGCGACGCGGTTCGGTCGCGGCAGAGACGCTCGGGAGGTGGACGTTCGGGTTCGCCGGGGCATGGGTCCTCCTGGAGGGGTTCGCCGTGAGAGACGTTCGATCTCCTCCAGGAGACCGGGGCCGGCGGCGACCGTGTACACGGTTCCGGTGAACCGCGTCCAGGGTCGTCCCGGTGGACGGTGTCCGTGGCTCAGTCGTGGGGGCTTCCGGGCATCCAGCGGTGGATCAGGGTGGCGATCTCGATGGGGGTCATGGTCCGGGCGGAGGCCAGCTCGCCCGCGGTGGTCGAGGTCACCAGCTCGCCCTCGGCGTCGAGCACCGCGGCCGCCGGCAGGCCGGCGGCGTAGTCGATGCCCCAGCCCCCGGCCGTCTCCCGGTAGTGTTCCCGGTCGCCCACGTCCAGGTGGATCACCTCGAAGCCGTCGGCGAGGAGGGGGAGCAGGAGGGCGTGGCGGAAGGTCCGTTTCAGGGCTCCCGAGTCCACGCACCAGTCGGCGCCGAAGATCACCAGCACCCGCTTGCCGGCCTCGGCCGCCCGTTCCACGGCGGCGGCGATCTCCTGCCGCGCCCTCTCTTCCCGATCCGTTCGCCTCGCCATGGCGGGATAGTTTCGCACAACCCATCCTCTCTCTCCGACCGGACCGGAGCGGCCGGCGCTCCCCCGACCGAGAGTGCTCCGGCGTTGGATACAATCGACCGCCGGCCGTTGTGGGTCTCTCCGGACTCCCGCAGCGGATCAGCATTCCCCCATGCCGAAGACGTCGAAGAAGAAGCCGAAGAGACAACGGGCCGCCGAGGCCTCGTCCGAGCCGGCCCCGTCCCTCGAGGCCATCGAGGTGGAGGGCGCTTCCACCCACAACCTGAAGCAGGTCACCTGCCGGGTGCCCCACGGGGCGGTGACGGTGGTGACCGGGCCCTCGGGGGCGGGGAAGTCGTCGCTCGCTTTCGACACGGTCTACGCCGAGGGTCAGCGGCGGTTCGTCGAATCCATGTCCACCTACGTGCAGCAGTTCCTGGAGCAGATGGAGCGGCCGCCGGTGGACGAGATCCGCAACATCCTCCCCGGGGTCGCCCTGGAGGCGAAGAACTCGATCCGCAACGCCCGCTCCACCGTGGGCACCATCACCGAGAGCCACGACGTGCTCCGGCTGCTGTTCACGCACCTGGGGGAGGTGCTCTGCCCGGAGGGGCACGGTCCGCTCCGGACCTATCAGCCGGAGCAGGCGGCCGAGGCGCTCAACGAAGGCGAGGCCGGCGAGCGCTTCAACCTGCTGGTGCGGGTGCCGCGACCGAAGAAGCGGGCGAACGACGTGCTCCAGGAGCTGATCCGCCAGGGCTTCGCCCGCCGACTGGACCCCGACACCGGCGAGGTGGTGCGCATGGAGCCGGGGGCTCGGTGGCTCAAGAAGCTGGACCCGCTGGCCCTGGTCCTCGGGCGGTTCAAGGCGAAGCCGGGGGAGGAGCCGGCGTCCCGGCTGGTGGAGACGGTAGAACAGGGCTACAGCCTGGGCCACGGCAGGATCGAGGCGCTGGAGGCTCGCAGGAAGGACGACGCGGCCGACGAGCCACGGAGCAGGATCTACTCCCGGAGCCTCGTCTGCCCGGTCTGCGGCGCCACCTCCCGGGTGCCGACGCCGGCGCTGTTCTCGTTCAACTCCCCCCTCGGCGCGTGCGACGAGTGCCAGGGGTTCGGCCGCATCATCGGCATCGACCCGGAGCGGGTGATCCCGGACCCCCGGCGGACCCTGGACCAGCGCCCCATCGCGCCGTGGAACACCCCGGCCTACGAGGAGATGTACGGCAAGCTGTTCCGGGCGGCGCGGGAGCGGGGGGTGCCCCTGGACGTGCCCTGGCAGGAGCTGCCCGAAGAGGACCGGCGGTGGGTCTGGAGCGGCCGCTCGGCGGACGGCGCCAAGTTCACCAGCCTGGACCGCTTCTTCAAGTGGCTGGAGCGCAGGACCTACAAGGTCCACGTGCGGGTGCTGCTGGCCCGCTACCGGGCCTACAATCCCTGCCCGCGCTGCGGCGGCACCCGGCTCCAGCCGGAGGCCCTGGCGGTGCACCTGGAAGGCTGCGCCATCGCCGATCTCACGGCGCTCTCGGTGGAGCAGCTCCGCCAGTGGCTCGCGGAGCGCCGGTGGACCGAGCGCCAGCGGGCGCGCGCCGGCCACCTGATCGACGAGCTCACCGAGCGGATCGAGGTACTCCACCGGGTGGGGCTCGACTACCTGACCCTCGACCGCCAGGCCCGCACGCTCTCCGGCGGCGAGACCCAGCGCATCCACCTGGCGGCGGCCCTCGGCTCCGGGCTCACCAGCACCCTCTACGTGCTCGACGAGCCGACCATCGGCCTCCATCCCCAGGACAGCGAGAAGCTCCTCGACCTGCTCCACGACCTCTCCGGCCGCGGCAACACGGTGCTGGTGGTGGAGCACGACCGGACCATCATCCGGGGCGCCGACCACGTGATCGACCTGGGCCCCCGGGCCGGGGAGCACGGCGGCGAGCTGATGGTGGAGGGCACGCTGGACGAGATCCTCGCCTGCGAGGAGTCGCTGACCGCCCGCTACCTCCAGGCGCGCCCGCCGACCAGCGCCCGGGAGCACCTGGCGCGCTTTCGGAGAGAGCACGGTCAGGAGCCGCTGGAAGACGAGCTCTCCGGCAGGAGCCGGGTGCGGATCGTGGGGGCGAGCGCCCACAACCTGCGGAACGTGACCGTCGAGTTCCCCCTCGGCACGATGGTGGCGGTGACCGGGGTCTCCGGCTCCGGCAAGTCGACCCTGATCGAGAACGTCCTCCACGGCACCTACCAGCGCTCCCGGGGCGTGGTGGACGTGGAGCCGGGGGAGGTGGAGGCGATCGAGGGGCTGGACGGCCTGGCGGACGTGACCCTGGTGGACCAGAGCCCCCTCGGGCGCTCGACCCGCTCCAACCCGGTCACCTACGTCAAGGCCTACGACGAGATCCGCAAGATCTTCGCCGGGGTGCCGGCGGCCAAGGCGCGGGGGATCACGCCCGGCCACTTCTCGTTCAACATCGACAAGGGCCGCTGCCCGGTGTGCAAGGGCACCGGGGACACCGAGGTGGACATGCACTTCATGGCGCCGGTGACCGTGGTCTGCCAGGAGTGCCAGGGGCGGCGGTTCCAGCGGGAGGTGCTGTCGATCACCTTCCGGGGCCGGTCGATCGACCAGGTCCTGGAGCTGACGGTGGTGGAGGCCATCGACCTCTTCCAGGGCCACAAGAAGCTGGTCCGGCGCCTGAAGGTGCTGGCCGACGCCGGCCTGGCCTACCTCCGGCTCGGCCAGCCCACGTCGACGCTCTCCGGCGGCGAGGCCCAGCGCCTGAAGCTGGCCTCCTTCCTGGACCGGCCGAAGAAGGAGAAACCCCGGCTCTTCCTGTTCGACGAGCCGACCACCGGGCTCCACCTCTCGGACATCGACCTGCTCTACGGCACCCTGCGCCGCCTCGTCCGTAGGGGCGACGGCGTGGTGGTGGTGGAGCACGCGACGGATCTCATCGCCCGGGCCGACTGGATCGTCGACCTGGGCCCCGGGGGCGGCGCCCACGGCGGCGAGCTCCTCTACTCCGGCCCCCTGGAGCGCTTCCTGGACGCGATCGACAGCCCGACGGCCGAAGAGCTCCGGAAGCACCTCCGGTGGCAGCGGCCCCCCTGACCTCCAACCCCCTCTCCCCCCCGGGGAGAGGGCCGGGGTGAGGGGAGTCAAGCGGGCTCGTCGGCGGCTGGGTGACCGGCTTCGGCCGGGGCGGTCGCTGCCGTGTCGACCGTGACGGGGTTGCGGATCGAACCCGCCAGCTTCGACTGCGAAGCCCGGAATGGAGAGGCTCAGCCGAACAGGTCGGCGAGCGGGAGGGAGAAGCCGGGGAAGAGGGGGGAGTCGAGGGAGTCCCCGGTCTCGTTCCGGAGCTCCGCGACCCGGTGATACCCGCCCTCGTCCGTCAGCCGGTGGATCTTGACCGTCTCGGTCACCGGATCGACGATCCAGTACTCGGCCACGCCGTAGCGCGCGTAGAGGTGGCGCTTGGTGATCTCGTCCCGGCCGCGGGTCGACTCGGAGACGATCTCCACCGCCAGGTCCGGAGCGCCCCGGAGGTGGGCCTCGGTGAGCCGGTCGAGGTGCTCGGTCCGGAGGAAGAGCAGGTCCGGCTGGACCACGTCGGTCGGGCCGAGCACGACGTCGAACGGGGCGGTGATGACCTCTCCCAGCCCGCGTTCTGCCACGAACGTGCCCAGGTGTCGGTCGAGGCGGGACGAGATCTGCTGATGTCGCGTGTTCGGTGCAGGCGTCACGTGGTGGTCCCCCTCGATGAGCTCATGGCGCCGGCCGTCCTCGGGAAAGTGGACGTAGTCCTCGTAGCTCAGCTTGACCCTGCCGTCGTGGATCGCCATCTCGG
>JASFUJ010000160.1:0-6851 GCA_050050355.1 Acidobacteriota bacterium | reverse complement strand
TGAAGATCGCGAGCGGCGCGAGGCTGACGATCTCGCGCACCGACAGGTCGGTCACGGTGCGGTTCTCCTCGTCCTCGACCGGTCCCCAGACGGTCTCGGCGACCATCTTCAGCAGGTAGAGGGCGGCGAGCACCACGCCGAAGGTGGCGGCCACCACCCACCAGCCGAGGGCCTCGAACGAGCCCACCAGGATCAGGAACTCGCCCACGAAGCCGTTCAGGGCCGGCAGCCCGACCGAGGCCAGGGCGCTGAACACCAGGAAGAAGGCGTAGAACGGCATCGCCTTCGCCAGGCCGCCCAGGTCGGCGAACTTCTTGGTGTGGCGGCGCTCGTAGAGCATGCCCACCAGGAGGAAGAGCGCGCCGGTGGACAGGCCGTGGTTGACCATCTGGACCAGGGCGCCCTGCCAGGCCACCAGGTCGATGGCCAGCAGACCGAGCATGACGAACCCCAGGTGGGCCACCGAGCTGTAGGCCACCAGCTTCTTCATGTCCTCCTGCACCCAGGCGACCAGCGCCCCGTAGAGGACGCCCACCACCGCCAGCCCCACCAGCAGCGGCTGGGCCTCCATCGAGGCGTGGGGGAAGAGCGGCAGCGCGAAGCGCAGGAAGCCGTAGGTGCCCAGCTTCAGCAGCACGCCGGCCAGGATCACCGAGCCGCCCGTGGGCGCCTCCACGTGGGCGTCCGGGAGCCAGGTGTGGAGCGGCACCATCGGCACCTTGATGGCGAAGGCCAGGGCGAAGGCGGCGAACAGCCACATCTGGAGCGGCACCGGCAGGTCGAGGCGGAGCAGGTCGGCGTAGGCGAAGCTCCACTCGCCGGTGACCCGGGCGTAGGTCCAGGCCAGGGTGAGCAGCGCGACCAGCATCAGGAGGCTGCCCACCATGGTGTACAGGAAGAACTTGACCGCGGCGTAGATCCGCCGCTCGCCGCCCCAGATGCCGATGATCATGTACATGGGCACCAGGGACAGCTCGAAGAAGACGTAGAACAGGAACAGGTCGAACGCCAGGAAGGTGCCGAGCACGCCGGTGGTGAGCACCAGCAGCGAGATGGCGTAGGCCCGCCAGTTGGCGGTGATCCCGCTCCAGGTGCCGAGCACCACGATCGGCAGCAGGAGCGCCGACAGCAGCACCAGCGGCATGGAGATCCCGTCCGCCACCAGCCGGAAGGCGATTCCGTAGTCGGCGATCCACGACACCACCGGGTCCGCCGTGTGGACGAAGTGGCCCCCGGAGTAGCTCGAGATCGCGTAGCGGACGGCGAACGCCAGCTCGATCACCGACACGACCAGCGTGTAGAGCTTGACGAACCGTTCGGCGTCCCGGCGGACGAAGAAGAGGGGCAGCGCGGCCAGGGTCGGGAACAGGACCAGCCGCGTCAGGGTGTTGCCGAGCAGCATGTCGATGAAGGTTTCCATCACAGGAGCACCCAGGTCAGCAGGACCACGATTCCGAGGAAGAAGTAGAGGGCGTAGTTGCGGACGTTGCCGGTGGTGGTCAGCCTCCCCAGGTCACCGGTGAGCTCCGCCAGGTAGGCGCCCAGGTGGATCGAGCCGTCGATCACCCGACCGTCCACCCCCTTCCAGAAGAACCGCGAGATTCGGCGCAGAGGCCGGACGATGACGGCGTCGTAGAGCTCGTCGACGTAGTACTTGTGAACCAGCACGCGGTGGACGGCGGGGAAGCGCTCCGCCATGCTCCGGCCCTTCTCGAGGCCCCGGTCGCCGCCGTAGAACCGGAACGCCGCGAAGATGCCGATCACCGCCACCGCCACCGACAGGCCCATGAAGAACATCTCGAGCCCCACCGACAGGTGGTGGGCCTCGGCGGCGTGGCCGGCCACCTCCACGTGGGCGTAGGACGGCTCCAGGAAGTGGTGGATCCAGTTGACGTCCTCGCCCAGGCCGAGCACCTGGCCGAGCGCCGCGGGGATGCCCACCAGCCCGGCGAAGACGGCGCCGACGGCCAGGAGCACCAGCGGCACGGTCATCACCGGCGGCGACTCGTGCAGGTGGTGGCGCTCCTCCTCGGTGCCGCGGAAGCTGCCGTGGAAGGTCAGGTAGACCGCCCGGAACATGTAGCAGGCGGTGAGGCCGGCGGTGAACAGGCCGACGCCGTAGAGGATCCAGCGCCCCTGCCCGGCGGCGGCAGCCAGGATCTCGTCCTTGGAGAAGAACCCGGCGAGCGGCGGGATGCCGGAGATGGCCAGGGTGGCGATCAGGAACGTCCAGTAGGTCACCGGCAGGTGCTTCTTGAGGCCGCCCATCCGCCGCATGTCCTGCTCGCCGCCCATGGCGTGGATCACCGAGCCGGAGCCGAGGAAGAGCAGGGCCTTGAAGAAGGCGTGGGTGCCCACGTGGAAGATCGCCGCCGTGTAGGCCCCCAGCCCGGCGGCCAGGAACATGTAGCCGAGCTGGGAGACGGTGGAGTAGGCGAGGACCTTCTTGATGTCGGTCTGGGCCAGGCCGATGGTGGCGGCGAAGATGGCCGTCACCGCGCCGATGCCCGCCACGAAGAGCGAGACCTCCGGCGCGAGCTGGTAGATCACGTTCGACCGGGCGATGATGAAGACGCCGGCGGTGACCATGGTGGCGGCGTGGATCAGGGCCGAGACCGGGGTCGGGCCGGCCATGGCGTCGGGCAGCCAGACGTAGAGGGGCACCTGGGCGCTCTTGCCGGTGGCGCCGAGGAACAGGCAGAGGCCCACGAAGCTGGCGAGCGGCAGCCCGAGCATGTAGCTGCCGGTGGTGACCGCCTCCGGATCCGCCCCGAAGGCCGCGAAGAGCTCGCCGTAGTCGAGGGTGCCGAAGGTGGCGACCAGGGCGAACAGGCCCACCAGGAACGCGAAGTCGCCGATCCGGTTGACGATGAACGCCTTCTTGCCGGCGAAGGGCGGGAACTCCTCCTGGTAGTAGTAGCCGATCAGCAGGTACGAGCAGAGCCCGACGCCCTCCCAGCCGACGAAGGTGATGAGGTAGTTGGCGCCGAGGACCAGCAGCAGCATCGCCCCCATGAACAGGTTGAGGAAGACGAAGTAGCGCTGGTAGCCCTCCTCGTGGGCCATGTAGCCGACCGAGTAGACGTGGATCAGGAACCCGACCAGGGTGACGACGACGGTCATCACCGCGGCCAGCGGGTCCATCATGAACGCCACGTCGATGGCCAGATCCCCGACCGACCAGGGGTAGAGGGTCTGGACGAAGGCCGCCGGGTACTCGGCCCAGCCCACGTACTCCCAGATGGTCCACAGGCCGATCGCCAGGCTGGCGGCGGGCGCCCCCAGGGCCACGGCGTTGGTGACCGCCTTGGAGACCCGCGGGCCGATCAGCGCGTTCAGCGCCGCGCCGGCGAAGGGCAGGATCGGTATGAGCCAGAGCAGTTCCAGTTCCATGGCGTCACCACCGCATCAGGTTGACCCGGTCGACATCGATGGTCCGGCGATGCCGGTACAGGGCGATGAACAGGGCGAGCCCCACCGCCGCCTCCGCCGCGGCCACCGCCAGCACGAACAGGACCACGAGCTGGCCGGTGCGGTCGTCGAGCAGCCGCGAGTAGGCGATGAGGGTCAGGTTGACCGAGTTGAGCATCAGCTCGATCGACAGGAAGATGGTGATGCCGTTGCGCCGGGTGAGGGCGCCGGTGGTGCCGATCACGAACATCACCGCGGCCAGCAGGAGGTACCAGGAGACGGGAACGGTCATCGCGGAGCCTCCGTGGTCGAGGTGGAGTCCTTCTCGGCGGGAGCCTCGGGCCGCTTGGCGAGCACGTACGCCGCGATCACCGCCACCAGCAGCAGCAGGCCGATGATCTCGAACGGCAGCAGGAAGCGCTCGAACAGCTCCGCGGCGAACCCGGAGAGGGAGACGAAGCTCTCCTGGAGCGCCCCGACCCCCGCGCCCGCCGCCGAGCGCTGGATGGCGACACCGCCGGTGAGCACGAAGGCGAGCGACGCGAGCACCGCGAACACCCGCTGCATGCGCCCGCCGCTCTCGGAGCGCTTCTCCCGCGGCAGGTTGAGCAGCATCACCACGAACAGGAAGAGGACGACGATGGCGCCGGTGTAGACCAGGACCTGGAGGACCCCGAGGAACGGCGCGCCGAGCAGCAGGAAGAGCACGGCGGTGGCGAACAGGGTCACGACCAGGCTGAGCGTGGACTTGACCGGATCCCGGTGGAGGATCACCACCAGGGCCGAGCCCACGGCCAGCGCCCCGAAGATCAGGAAGATCGCCAGTTCCATCACAGCCACCCCGCGAGGCTCGCCGCAGCGACCCAGATCAGGTTCAAGATGGAGAGCGGCAGCAGCCCCTTCCAGCCGATGGCCATGAGCTGGTCATAGCGGAACCGGGGGAAGCTCCAGCGCACCCAGACGAAGAAGAACAGGAAGGCGCCGACCTTGGCCAGCAGCACCCCGAAGCCGAGCACCACGCCGAGGATGCCCATCGACCCCAGGTCGACCCCGGGCAGGTGCCAGCCGCCCAGGTAGAGCGTGGCGGCCAGGGCGGAGAGCACGGTCATCGCCGCGTACTCCGCCATGAAGAAGCAGGCGAAGCGCATGGCGCTGTACTCCGTGTGGTACCCGGCCACCAGCTCCGACTCCGCCTCCGGCAGGTCGAAGGGCAGGCGGTTGGTCTCGGCGAAGGCGGCCACCAGGAAGACCAGGAAGCCGACGGCCTGGGGGATGATGTTCCAGATCCCGCCGACCTGGTACTCGACCACCCGGTCGAGCCGGAACGAGCCCACCGGCAGGAGCACCGCCACCACCGAGAGGGTGAGCGCCAGCTCGTAGCTGATCATCTGCGCCGAGGCGCGGATCGAGCCGAGCAGGGAGTACTTGTTGTTCGAGGCGTAGCCGGCGATCACCAGGGAGTAGACCCCGAGGCTGGCCAGTGCCAGGAACAGCAGGACTCCGGTCTCCGCCGGCGCCACCATCATCGGCATCTCCCGGCCCTGGACCTCGACGGTCGGCCCCAGGGGGATGACCACGAAGGTGCTGAAGGCCGGAATCAGGGCCAGGACGGGCGCCAGCAGATAGAGGAAGCGGTCCGCCTCGCCGGGCAGGACGTCCTCCTTGAAGATGAACTTGCCGGCGTCGGCCAGCGGCTGGAACAGCCCGAGCGGACCCAATCGGTTGGGGCCGGGCCGGTCCTGCATCATGGCGCCCCCCCGGCGCTCCACCCAGACCATCACCGGAATGATGGTGAGCAGCGCTCCCAGGAAGGCGCTCAACTTGACGAGCATGGCGAGTGTCTGCACGCTCACGGGCGGCTCCTCTTGTTCGGTTCGGTCGGTCGCGGTCGTCGTGGGTTTCGGCGGCTCAGGACTCCGGATCCGGCCGCCCGGCCGTGGTGGCGGGCTCGAGCTGCACGCCGTCGGCGGGCAGGTGCCGGAAGTCGAGCCCCGCAAACGGAGCGAGCTCCTCCGCGAGCCGGTCGAAGACCTCGGCGGCGGTGATCTCGTCGCTCCAGGCGTCGTCGAAGCGGGAGAGCAGGTCGGCGAAGACCCGGACTCCCTGGCGCGCCTGCCCCGGCGCGGGGAACGCCCGGTCGAAGCGCTGGAGCCGGTGCTCCACGTTGACGAAGGTCCCCTCGGTCTCGGCGTGGGTGGCGAGCGGCAGGGCGACGTCCGCGGCCTCGGCCAGCGGCGTGTCCGCCCAGCCGAAGACGATCAGGGTGCCCGCCTCGCGCAGGCGCCGGACGGTCTCCGGGTCGTGGGCGGCGGCGCCGAGGTCGCTGTCCGCCACCACCAGGACGGCGCACTTGCCGGCGGCGTCCCCCTCGAGCAGGTCCCGGGCGCCGAAGCCGCCCTCACGGGAGGCCAGCCCGGCCAGCTCGGCGCCGCGGCGGTTGGGGCCGGCCTCGGCGCCGGAGATCCCCCCCTTGGCGGTGGGGATCGTCCGCTCCGGCCCCCGGTCCACGTGCACCGCCCGGTGGGGAGTGCCCAGCCGGTCGGCGATCCGCGCCAGGAGATACGCCTCCTCGGTGCTCAGCCCGGCCGAGCCGAGGAACGCGATCGCACCGTCCGCGCCGCGGGAGGTGAGGGCGCGGTGGGCGGCGTCCAGGGCCCGGCCCCAGCCCACGGGAACGGTCCGGGCGTCCTCGGGACCCTCCTCCCGCAGCCGGGGCGAGCCGAGCCGGGGCAGCAGCCGGTAGCGCTCGTGGCTGGCGCGCCCGAAGTCGCACATCCAGTAGTCGTTGACCTCCGGGTTGAAGCGCGGCTTGTAGCGCCGGATCTCCCCCCCGCGGTGCTCGAGGGTGACGTTGCAGCCCACCTCGCAGCCGGTGCACAGGGAGGCCTTCTTGTCCAGGTTCCAGACCCGCTCGGCGAACCGGAACCGGGTCGAGGTCAGCGCCCCCACCGGGCAGATGTCGACCACGTTGCCGGCCAGCTCGTCGTCCAGCTCCTGCCCGGGGAAGGTGCCGATCTCGGTGCGGGCGCCCCGGTTGAAGAAGCCGAGGGAGCCGGTCCCGGAGATCTCCCGGGTGAAGCGGACACAGCGGGTGCACTGGATGCACCGGTTCATGTTGAGCAGCACGCTCGGCCCCAGGGGGATCCGCTCGCGCCCCGGGTAGGTCCGCTTCTCCTCGTACCGGAACCGGGAGAAGGCCTGCCCGTGCTTGAAGGCGTAGTCCTGCAGCCCGCACTCGCCGGCCTGGTCGCAGATCGAGCAGTCGAGCGGGTGGTTGATGAGGAGGAGCTCCATCATCGCCCGCTGCGCCTCTTCGACCTCGGGCACGTCGGTGCGGATGTCCATGCCGTCCTTCTGGACGGTCATCGAGCACCCGGCCTGCAGCTTCGGGTGTCCGTCGACCTGGACCAGGCACATGCGGCACTGACCGACCACCGAGA
>JASFUJ010000159.1:0-6869 GCA_050050355.1 Acidobacteriota bacterium | reverse complement strand
GTGGTGATGCCGACTCCCGTGAAGCCGGCGATCGAGCCGGAGCGGTTCCTGGGCCGCGCGCCGGAGGGGCCGCGGCCCCCGCTCCGGAACGCCTCGTTCGAGCGCTTCGCGGACGGGCTCGAGCGCCGGGGGATCGCGCTGTTCGATCCCGCCCCCGTTCTGGTCGGCCCCGCCCTGGCCGACCGGGACGGGGGTACCGACCGCTTCCTGGTCACCGACACCCACTGGACCCCCGGGGCCATGGACCGGGTCGCCGAAGCCCTGGCGGCGGAGCTGGAGCGCCGGCTGGGTCCGCCGGAGGAGCCGGTGGTCTTCCGGCGCCGGCCGGTGACGGTGCGGGGCACCGGGGACCTGGTCCGCATGCTCCGCCTGCCCGCCGCGGCCGGCCTCTTTCCGGAGCAGGAGGTCACGACCCGGATGGTGACCGCTCCGGACGGCGAGCTCTGGCGGCCGGAGCGGGGCGCGCCGGTCCTGCTGCTGGGGGACAGCTTCACCAACGTCTTCTCCCAGGACGGGCTCGGCTGGGGCCGGAGCGCCGGCCTCGCCGAGCAGCTCGCCTACCATCTGCGGCGGCCGGTGGACCGGATCGCGGTCAACGCCGGCGGCTCCCACACCACCCGGGAGGCCCTCGCCCGCGCCCTCCGGGAGGATTCGGGGCGGCTCGACGGGGTGCGCGTGGTGGTCTACCAGTTCGCGGCGCGGGAGCTCTCCCACGGGGACTGGCGGCCGGTCGACCTGCCGGGGCCGGGCGGCCGTGGCGCCGATGGGAACGATGCTGAGCGCCTGGGCGAGGGCTTCGTGGTCTGGGAGTCGAACCGGACCGGCGCCTGGCGGCTGTGGACGGCCCGGCTCGACGGCTCCGGCCTGCGCCGGCTCACCCGGGACGAGCCGGGGAGGCAGCACTGCTGCCCGCACATCGCGCCGGACGGCTCGCGCCTGGTCTACCTGAGCCGGGAGGCCCCGGTGGACCGCTACCCGGACCCCGCCGCGGGGGAGACCGTCACGGGGGAGCTGCGGGTTCTGGAGCTCGACGGGGCCGGCGGGGGCCGCGGCGCCGAAGAGCGCGTGGTGGCCGCCGCCGCCCGCACCTACGGCCGGGGCGACCGCGCCGCCGTCTGGCGGAGCGACCGGGAGCTGATCCACGTGGCCGCCGACGGCCGGGCGGTCCTGCTGGAGCTCGACGGCCTGGAGCCGGGGGCGACGCGGGAGCTCACCGCCCGGGCTCCCGACCGGGCCGACCGGGCCGACCGGCCGGGGGATCCTGCCGGGCCCGAGCCAGGTTCCGGAAGCGACCTGGGCTGGCTGGTGGACGCCACCCTCCGGCACGCCACCAGCGGCGTCGCCACGTTCTCGGTCTACGACGCGGAGAGGCGCCGGGTGCTCGAGCGCCGGGACCTGGGCGGCTGCGAGCCCTACTTCTCCCACGACGGCCGCTGGGGGTTCTGGGTCCCCGGCGCCGGCGGCCCGATCGACCGGATCGACCTCGCCACCCGGGAGGTGTCGACGATCCTGGACAAGAACGACCCGCGGCTCGGGGAGAAGGGCTACCTCTACTTCCCGATGCTCTCCCGGGACGGCCGCCTCCTCGCCTTCGGCGCCTCCGGCGGCGAGCACAGCCACTTCGAGGCGGACTACGACGTCTTCGTCGCCCCGACCGACCCGGAGACGCTCCGGATCACCGGCCGGCCGGTGCGGATCACCGACCATCCGGCCACCGATCGCTATCCGGACGTGTTCCTGACGCGTGCGCCGCCGCCGGGCCGAGCCCCGGGTCCGGACCGGACCGTCGAGTCGCCGCCGGACCGGGCCGCCGAGCTGCCGCCGGAACGGGCCGCGGAACCATCGCCGGAGCGGGCCGGGGAGCCCGAGCCCCGGGAGGAGGGCTGGCCGGTGCGCCGGGACAGCCTGGTCTTCCTCTGGCGGACCGGCGACAGCCCGAACCTGGTCGACGACCCGGAGACCGGCGGGCGGCGGGCCTACGGCCTGGAGCCGGAGGGGCGGGCGCGGCTCGATCATCACTACCGGATGGTGCTCGGCGGGGGCGCGTACGTGGCGTCCCGGGCGGCGGCCCGGCGGCTCCTGGACGCGGCGGTGGCGAGCAACGAGCTCACCGTCGAGGCCACGGTGGTGGCGGACGAGGCCTCGTCCGGCCCCCGCGGAGACGGCGGCGGGGTCGGGGCCGACCCCCTGCGCCGGATCATCACGTTTTCGAGCGGCATGGGCGCCCGCAACTTCACCCTCGGCCAGCGGGGCTCGACCCTCGTCGCCCGGATTCAGACCGGCGTCACCGGGCCGAACGCCGACCGTCCCCAGGTGGAGCTCTTCGACCTGGAGCCGGGCCGGCCGACCCACGTGGCGCTCACCTACTCGCCGGGCCGGCTGGTGGCCTACCGGGACGGCGAGCCGGTGCTCGAGAGCGACGCGATCACCGGCAGCTTCACCTTCCACTGGAAGCTCCGGGCTCTGCGCTTCGGCGCCGAGGCGGGCGGGGGAGGGGACTGGCACGGCCTCCTGGAGGGGGTCGCGCTCCACGCCCGGGAGCTCGCGCCGGAGGCCGTCCGCGAGAGCGCGGAGCGCTACCGGGCGCTGCGGGAGGCCCGCCCGGCGGTGCCGCGCTGGCGGGTGCGGGCGCGGCTCCGAAGCAAGTCCGTCGTCCCGACGCTCGACCAGATCTCCCCCTACCGCCGGGCCCTGGCGATCTACGAGTACCGGCTCCTCGGGGAGCCGGAGCGCATCGCCGGCCCGGGGGCGGCGGCGGGAGAGGCTCCGTCGGGGACCGTCCGGGTGGCCCGCTGGGTGCTTCTGGACGGCGCGGTCCAGCCGGAGGCCGACCTGGCCCCGGGCAGTGAAGAGGTCCTGGAGCTCGAGCCGTACGCCGCCAACCCGCAGCTCGGGGACGTGTACCTGTCGGACACGCTGGGTGCGGAGGGCGAGGGGGCGGGCGGGCGCCTGTACTACGGTGTGGCGGGTTCTGCGGCCCGCTCGGTGGATACGGCAACGAGCAGTGACCTGCGGAGAGACGCGGGGAGTCCCTCGCCGGTCGCAGTCTGCCGCCGAGGGAGCTCCCCGTGTGCTCTCCCGGCGAACCCTCCGGCGAAGGCCTACCCCTCAGCCGCGCCGGCGGTACCAGATCGACCCCGCATGACTGTCGTAGTCCGCCGGGGTCACGGGGCGGTAGCCGGAGACGGTCCGCTCCAGGAACGGCTCGTCCTCGTGGCGCAGGATCCCCGCCGACAGGACGATCTCGAACTCCCGGTTGAAGGCCAGGAACGCCCGTGAAAATGGGCTGGCACCTTCACCGGTCAGGCCTTTTCTTCATCTGGTCCTCGGCCTCCTCCAGAAGCTCATCCCCCAAGGGCGGCTGCATCTTGTCCTTCGGATCTGCCGGCCGGAGCGGGGGCCCGCCCTTCTCCTTCGCTCGTTGCCCAGGAACCGCCTATGGCTTTGGCTCGTCCTTGCCCGGGGCAACTCCTCGATGTCGGCTCGGGTCGCTCCCGCAGGGCCCGGCGCAGGGTTGGCTTTGTGGTTCCCCGCTGGGCGCTGGTGTCACCTGCTCCCGCCGCCGGCTGGCCCACTTCCACGCCGGGATCGGGTAGGGCGTCCCAGGGTCACGCCGGTACGAGACCGTCAGGCGCTTACGCATGGACCGCCTCCCGCTCCACCGGGTCCTCCTCCTCGGCCTCCGGCTCGGCAAACGCCCACCGCTCCGGCCAGGCCGACGCCTCCTCCTCGGCCTCGTCGACCCGGGTCAGGACCAGGCGGCCGTCCTCGACCGCCTCGACCGTCACCCGCGCGCCCACCGGGAAGCCCACCTCGCCGAGCCAGCTCCCGACGAGCTGGACCAGCGGGAGCTGGCCCGAGGAGAAAACGTGCTCCCCGGGCCGGTACAGCCCGGAGACTCTGAGCTTCAAGGTCCGCATCTTCGATCCTCCTTCGCGTCCGGCGCCTACCCCCCGATTCCGGCCGCGTGTCGGGCGATCCCTGTCAAGAGGAATTTTCATCCGCATTACGCATGCCAATAGATGCGAAATACGCTAGTATGTCAAGGCGGATTCCGGATCGGCCCGTACACTGAGGGGCAGATCGACCGCGGAGGATCAAGCGAATGGAGACCGACGAGATTCGAAAGGCTTTCGGAGCCCGGCTCAAGCAGCTCCGCAAGCAGAAAGAGTGGACTCAGAAGGAGCTCGCCGGCAAGGTCGATGTCCGTTCCTCGCAGCTCAACAAGTACGAGAGCGGCATCCATACGCCCCCCGTCGACAAGCTCCTCCTGCTCGCCGAGGTCCTCGACACCTCGGTCGACTACCTGCTCACCGGAGACGCCTCCGAGGATGTCCCCCTGCACAACACCCGGCTCCTCGAGCGCTTCCGGGCGCTCCTCGATTTCGAGGCCGACGACCAGGAGGTCGTCATCAGGCTCATCGACGCCATGATCGTCAAGCGCAAGGTCGAGGGCGCAGTCCAGCCCTTCGAGAAAAAGGCGGCAGGGACGAGGGGCTGAGCTGGATCGCCGCGGCTACTTTAGTCTCCGGAGAACACTCACGGATCGGAGCCGGTGCAGATCTCGAGGAAGCTACTGAGAGGTGCTACTTCGATTCGCATTGATGCTGTCCTCGAGCTCGGCCACCTTCGCCCAGTCGATCTCCATTTCATGAAGGCGTCTCCACGAGACCTGGAGACTAGGCCATTCCCGGGGTGGACGTCCTGCAAGGTCGAACAGAGCTTCGTAGGCGCTTCGCTGGACTCCGCCTGACTGATTCTGGTCCTTGAGAACCTCGACCAAGCGAGAAAATACCCGTAGATCGCCACTCCCCGAGTAGATCCGGCCCAAGCAGGTGGCAGCCATCGAACGAACATCGTCGTCATCATCAGTCTCCAAGAGCCGCCAGCATACTTGCTGAATGTCCGAATCGTGCTCATGAAGCTGGAGCACGAGAGATTGCAGCGTGTAGTACCGGACCTCCTCGTCATCGTCCTCCAGGAGACGGCGCAGCTCAGGCGCGAATTCGGTGCTCTTGGATTCTCCGGTCTCCCAAGCGAGGTCGATCTTCTCTTGACTTCCGGCCTTGCCGAGAGCCACAGATCTCCACCGCTGAGCGAGGCTCTGTTCCGAGGCGCTCATTCCTGACCTCACTCCGGCGCCAACTTCTTCAGGACTCGATCGAAGAGATCTTCAGCTTCATCCAGCTTCTTGCTGAACTTACTGAGAAGGTAATTGACATAGGTACGTTCCGCGTCCGTTAGACCTGGCGCAGAAACCAAGCTCTGAAGAGCTCTCAGTTGCTTTGCTGCACTCCGACGACCACGAATGAAAGGTCCAATATGGTCGTATGCTTCCCCTGACGCTTTCCGAGCAACGACTTCCCCGGCACTTTCGCGCGCGGCAGCTTCGATGGTCTCCCGAGAGAGATTCTTGGCAAACAGATTGTCGAGCTTCGTGCCGATCTTCGCTGCCTTGCTGGCAGGATTGAGCACCGCTCCATAGCTCATCACCATGGAGTCCAGGGCTGCACTCGCCTCGGTATGGTTGACGGGAAAGAAGTCGGCAATGAAGAAATCCGCGGTGGCTGCCAAGGCACCGCCGACAACGGGAATCTCCTCGAGGGTCATTCGCACCGCTGTCCGGACATCCTGGTTGTCGTCGTAAGCCGGCGCCCACACTTGACCATCTGGATCGACATAGCGCAGAGGGTTTCCCAAAGCGTACGCGTACCGGTTCCAGCTCTGCGGCCGTCTCAGGTCCCTGCTCGCGCCGGACGGATCCACACTCACAAACCTCCCCAGGTGCGCCGAGTAGTACCGGGCATGCATATAGTCCAGGTCGTCGGTGGTGCCGGCGCCCTGGGGGTCCCGCTCGTGGCCGGTAAACTTGAGCACCTCGTCGGTGGAGGGCGGGGTGGCCTCCTCGCCGAAGGGGAAGTACACGTGCTGGGCAACGGTGTTGCCGGTCTCGTCGGTGATCAGCCGCGGGCTGCCCAGGTGGTCGGGGTGGAGGAAATGCGTTGTCTCGGGAGCCACCTGGAGGCCGACGTTCCGGAGGGCGGCCAGGAGGGTGGCACCGCGCCAGACGTAGTCCCGGTGGATGCTCCAGTGGCCGGCGCCGTTGCCGCCGTCGACCCGGTACTGGCGCAGAGGGCTGGCGTCGAGATCGCGGAGGGTGTAGGTCTCGACCCAGTTTGTGAACTGGTGGCCGTCGCTCCAGTCGATCACCCCCGCCCGCTCGTCGCCGGGGCCGTAGAGGTGGACGTAGCCGTTGCCCTCGGGGGTGGTCACGTGGCGGAGCATGTCGAACGGGTCGTGGTCGTAGCCCCAGATCTGGGCACCGATCACCTGCGAAGTCACGTTGCCCGCCGGGTCGTAGCTCGCCAGCCCGGAGCTGAGGCGGTTGGTGGTGGCGTCGACGGTCATCGTCCGGAGGACCCCGTCGGTGGTGATCCCGGTCAGGTTGCCGAACCGGTCGTAGTCGAAGCTCTGGTCCCGGTCGACGGGGCCGGGAGGCGCGTCGTCGAGCGGAGCGTCGGTCTCGATCGCGAGCGACCCGCCGGAGGCCACCGAGAAGCCGTCGTGGAGGGCGACCCGGCCGCCGGCGCGCAGCGTCACCTCGCTGGCGATCGTGTAGGACGGCCCGGCGTCGATCGTGCCGCACGCCTCGTGGGTCATCGGACTGGTCTCGGTCTCGAAGCTGAGGGTGAGGTCGTCCTCCGGGCCATCACAGGTGGACGGGTACTCGCCGAGCCGGGCCTCCGTGACCCGGCTCAGGGGGTCGTAGACGAAGCGATCGGCGCCGATGCGGGTGATGTTTCCCGCGCCGTCGTACTCGAACACCCCCGTGTCGAGGTTGTCCGGCTCCCCGTCGACGGTCGCCCCGG
>JASFUJ010000158.1:0-6875 GCA_050050355.1 Acidobacteriota bacterium | reverse complement strand
CGCCAGGTCCCCGCGCCAGGATTCGAGCACGGTGAGCTCGCCGTCGATCTCCGGCCCCTCGGTCGCCACCACCACGTGGGTGGCCTCCCAGGCGACCAGATCGAGGTGGAACGAGGGCCGGATCCCGGCCCCGGCGGAGGGCGCCAAGAGGAGCGTGCAGAAGGCGAGAAGCGGGACGAGCGGAACGAGCCGGACGGCGGCCAGCGGGCGAACGGTCATGGGGGCCTCCAGGTCGAGGATCGGACGGGCCATCGGGTTCACCATCTCTCCATCAACCCGTTGGACGCCGTCGGCGCCGGAAAGGAAACCACCGGCCTCGGGCTCCGCTGGACACCCTCGGGGCCCCCTCGGACCCCCTCAGGACTCCTCCGGAAACGCCGGGATCTCCAGCACGTCGGCGCACTCGAGCCGCAGCTCGTGCCACGAGCGCCGCAGCCGCGCGAACTCCGGCGTCCCCTCCAGGTCCCGGTTCTCCGCCACCACGCTCTCCAGCTCCCCCTGGCGCTGCCGGCAGCGGCGGCGCCGGGCGTCGATCTCGTCGTTGACCAGCGCCGCCTCGGCGAGCTCCTCCATCGCGGCGACCTTCTCCGACTCCCCCGCCTTGCGATAGGCCGCGGCGGCCTGCTCGAACTCCTCCCGGTGGCGGTGCGCCGCCCCGAGGCCGGCGTGGATCCGCCGGGCGAGCTCCGGCTCGGGACCGAGCTCGAGGGCGGCGCGAAGCTCGGCGAACGCCCGGTCCAGCTCGCCCAGCTTCACCGAGCAGGAGCCCAGGTAGTACCGGGTGCGAGGGTCGTTCGGATCCGCCTCCCCGAAGGCCTCGACGGCCGCCCCACAGTCCCCGGCGCCCATCCGGGCCTCGCCGAGAAGAAGCCAGCTCTCGGGCTCCGGGCTGGCTTGCACCAGCCGCTCGGCCACCTCGGCGCCCCGGCGATACCACTCCTTGCCGGCCTCCCGGTCCGTCTCCGCCCGGGCTCCGGCGAACGCGTCGCGGACGGCGAGCCGGCCCAGCCTGGGCCGGCCGGGCTTCCCGCCGGATAGCTCGAACGCCTTCTCGGTGGCCGCGAACGCCTCCCGAGGCCGCTCGGCCTCCCGGTACAGCCTCCCCAGCGTGAGCCACAGGACGGCCGAGTCCGGCGCCTGCTCCACGGCCTCCTCGAGCGCCGCCCGTCCGACGGTGCCGCCGGACTCCTCGGCCGCCCGGGCCAGGACCCCGGCGTACGCCCCCCGCACCTTGGCCGGCACCTCCGACAGCGGTCGCCGCGCCAGAACCTCGAGCGCCGCCCCGGGACGGCCCGCCTCGAGCCGCCCCCGGGCCAGGAAGTACGCGTGCGTCGTGACCTCCGGCTCCAGCTCCACGGCCCGCTCCAGGCTCGTCACGGCTCCGGCGACCTCCCCCAGCTCGAGCAGCGTCCGGCCCAGCATGAGATGTCCGGCCGCGTACTCCGGCCGCGCCTCGGTCACCGCCCGGAACCCCTCCTCCGCCCGGGCGAAATCCCCGCTCCGGAAGGCCTCGACAGCCTCGGAGTAGTCGGCGCGGAGCTCCAACGGAGCGCACACGGCGGCGATCAGAACGAGCAGGGCTCCTGTCCGCAAGACTCTCGGCATGACGTTCCTCCTTGCCTCGTTGGACTCCGCCCGCGGCGGGAGCGTTCCCGGAAAGGCCACGGAGCATCGGAGAGGTGCCAATTTACCCTACCCTCCGGTCTCCCGGTCGGCCGGCAGCGGATCCCGTGCCGCTTCGAAGCGCTCGAGGATCCCGGCCGCGGCTCCGTCCAGGTCGACCCCGTCGGCCCGGGCGTTCGTCGCCAGGGCCACGACCACCCCGCTCCGCACGTTGCCGAGGATCAGCGAGCGCCCGCCGTGGCTGAAGCCGCCGAAGCGGAAGGAGCCGTCGTCCTCCGGCCGGATCAGCAGGAGCGCCGACCGTTGGTCGAGCAGGTCCCCCCGCAGCAGGGCGAGATAGAACCGGACGAGATCGGGGGCGGTGGCGAGAAACCCACCCGCTCCCCACTTGCAGGTGACGTCGAGGCCGACCACCCGCCCCCAGCCGCCCGTCTCCAGCCGCCGGTAGGGCTCCGCCCGCCCGGGGAGGACCGCCGCCGGATCCGCCCGGACGGTCCCGGTCATGCCGGCCGGAGCGAACACGCGCCGCTCGAGCACATCAACGAACGGCTCGCCGGCGGCCGCCTCGATCGCCGCCGACAGGAGCACGTACCCCCACGAGGAGTACGACCGGCCGGTCCCGGGAGCGAACAGCAGGTCGTCGTCACGGAACAGGGCGAGCGCCTCGCCCACCGAGTCGCAGTGGAACGCATCCGGAGCCGCCTCGCCCTCCGCGTAGTGGCGCACCCCGGCGGTATGGGTCGCGAGCTGGTACGGCGTCGCGTGGGCGAGGGGCTCGGGGAGCTGCGGCAGGTAGGTCCCGACCGGCTCCTCGAGACCGAACCGTCCTTCCCCGACGAGCCGGAGCCCGGCCGCCGCCGTCCAGGCCTTGGCGGCGCTGTAGACCGGGTAGCGGGTCTCGGCCGTCGCCTCGGCCCGGGTCCCCAGGTCCGCCCAGCCGAAGCCGTCGCTCCAGACGATCTCGCCGCCGGACCCGACGGCGACCGACAGACCGGGCAGGGCCTTGGCCGTCTCCTCGGCGATCTCGCGGGCGGCCTCGATCGGTGAGGCCCCGGTCGATGCGGGGTCGGTCGGCCCGGCCTCGATCGCCGCGGGGTCGCCGGCATCCTCCGCGCGGAGCGCAGCAATCGGCGCGAGAGTGATCAGGATGAGGATCGAAGCTGTCGTCAGCAGGGGAACGAGGGGTCGAACGGTCATGATCTCCTCCGGGGTGCGATTCCAACGGTCGCCGGAACCGAGAACACCCCGGCACGGCACTCCGTCTTCGGCCCTTCGACGAAAGAGACTTCGAACCGGTTGCGGTCGGGGGGGGGGGGCCGATCGTCGAGAGGGCGCCTCGCTGCCACTCCCTACGCCGCGTCCGGACCGCGGCCGATCACACCCGGCGCCACGGCAACACCCGCACGCCCGGCACCAGCGCCGACGCGTCCTCCGCCCGGCTGATGAGCAGGCCGTCCCCGGCCCGGTCGCCGGCCAGGGTCCGCCAGCGCCCGAGGGCCTCGGCGTGGGCGGGCCGGGGGGTGGCGGTCGCCTTGATCTCGACCGGATGGAGCCTGCCGCCCGTCTCGATCAGGAGGTCCACCTCCCAGCCGTCCCGGGAGCGCCAGTACCACAGGGGCGGAGACAGGCCCCGGTGGTAGAAGAGCTTGGCGAGCTCCGCCACGACGGCGGTCTCGAACAGAGGGCCCGCCAGAGGACCGTGAAGCACCGCTTCCCGATCCCGGAGACCCAGGAGGTAGCAGACGATCCCCGTGTCGAGCCAGTAGAGCTTGGGCGCCTTGATGACCCGCTTGCCCAGGTTCTCGAAGTGCGGCCGAAGAAGGAACACCTGATGGCTGGCTTCGAGGACGCTCAGCCACTGGCGCACCGTGGTCGGCGAAACCCCCGCGTCACGAGCCAGGTCGGTGAGATTGAGGATCTGTCCGGTCCGGGCGGCGGCCAGGCGAAGAAAGGCCTGGAAGCTGCCGAGATCCTTCACCGCCAGCACCGAGCGCACGTCCCGCTCCAGGTAGGTCTGGACGTAGCTCGCCAGCCAGAGGTCCCGGTCGAGGGCCTCGTCCGTCCAGAGCTGGGGAAAGCCGCCGCGGAGGAGCCATGCACCGAGATCGGTCTCCCCATCAGATGAGCGCCCGCTGGATGACCGCCCGCTGCGGAGCCGGGCGGGCTCGGCCGCCAGAAGCTCCCGGACCACCTCCTCGGCAGAATCGCCGGGCCGGGGCCGACGCCCGATCTCGCTCCAGGAGAGGGGAAGCAGGTGAAGGATCGCGACCCGCCCCGCCAGGGACTCCGTCGTCCCCTGGACCAGCGGAAAGCCCTGGGACCCCGAAAGGAGCCAGCGCCCGGGGCGGCGGTCCTCGTCGATGGCCACCTGGAGGTACGAGAGGAGCTCCGGGACGTGCTGCACCTCGTCCAGGATCACCGGCGGGGGATGGTCGTCGAGGAACCCCACCGGGTCGGTCAGGGCCCGCTCCCGCACGTGGGGCGCTTCCAGGGAGACGTAGCGGTGCGAGTCCCCAAAGAGCGAGCGCAGGAGCGTGGTCTTCCCCGACTGGCGCGGCCCGGTCACCAGGACCGCCGGGAAGCCCGCCACAGCCCTCTCGAGAGGGCCGGTGAGAGTACGGTCCAGGAGCATCGCCGGCAGTATAACTTCCGCAGATCCGAAGTTCAACTTCGGATTCGCGGAACCAACAGCCTCAGCAGCTCTCTATGCGACTCCCACGGTAGGGCCCGATCCATCGGCGCGCACAAACCTCGACATTTATCTAGATATGTCGACAAAATGGCACATGTCCGATCGAACCCAGCGCGAACACCTCCTGCGCCTGGCGCGACGTAGGGGGGTCGTCACGACCCGGGAGGCCAGGGCTGCCGGGGTCCATCACCAGATCCCGAGGCGGATGGTCGACGAGGGCGTGCCGGAGCGCATCGATCGGGGGCGATACCGGCTCCGCGGGGGCGAAGTCACCGAGCACCACGGGCTGGTCGCGGCCGGGACGAGCCACCGATCGGTGAGGCTCGTCCCGGCGGACCACGGACGCCAGCCAGGGGACTCGCCCTCGCGCTAAGCTCACCTCCATGGCACTCCTCCCCCGGCGCCTCCGAGGCCGGCCGGCGACCGCGCCGCCCCGGACCCTGCTCGCGGCTCTCCCCGATGCCCTCGTCGCTGCCCTCCTCCTGGCGACCACGTCCGCCTGCAACCTGACCCTCCTGGCCCCGGCGACCCGCAACCCGATCCCCTCTGAGATCCTGCGGCCGGTCGCCGCCGGCTCCGACTGCCTCGCCGTCCTCCTTCCCGGCCGCTGGAACCGGATGGCCGCGTTCTCCAAGGCGGGCTTCGCCGACCGCGCCGAGGTCGCTGGCGTCGACCTGGGCCTCCTGGCCGTCGACGCCCACATCGGCTACTACCGCGACGAAATCCTCGTTCCCCGCCTGGAACAGGACGTGATCGAGCCGGCCCGGACCAGGCCCGGGGGTGCCCAGCGCATCTGGCTGGTCGGCACCTCCCTCGGCGCCGTGGGCTCCCTGATCTACTGGAGAGAGCACCCGGACGAGATCGACGGGCTCGTCCTGATCGCCCCCTACCTGGGCGAGGACACGACAGGCGAGGACGACGTCCTGGACGAGATCCGCCGGGTCGGGAGCCTCCAGCAGTGGACCCCGGACCGCCCCCTGACCGACGACGACTTCGTGCGCCGCATCTGGCTCACCCTGCGCGACGCCACCGCTCCCGGCTCGACGATCCCCGTCCTCCTCGCCTACGGCACCCGCGACGACCTCGCCCCCGGCCACCGTCTCCTGGCCCGTGAGCTCCCGGAGACCCACGTCTTCACCCGCGACGGCGGCCACGACTGGGGCACCTGGGCCGAGCTCTGGAGCGACGTGCTCGCCAGCGGCCTGGTGTGCGGGCGGAGATGAGGCTCCGCTGAGGTCTCCCCGGGGTCGATCCACTCGTAGATGAGCGCGAGCTCTCCCGCGGACCGGGCCTCACCGGCTGCTGGACGAAGTGGCCGTGACCAGCGAGCCGGTGACGAACGGCACATCCGGCGCGTCGCCGTCCAGGAAGGCGAAAATCGACGTCCCGACCGCGCGGGCCTCCCGGTCCCGGAAGGCCGCCAGCTCCGGCAGCACGAGGGTCTCGCCCACCGAGTCGCAGTGGAGTGCATCCGGAGCCGCCTCGCCGTCCGCGTAGTGGCGCACTCCGAGGGTCGAAGTGGAGGCGCCTGATCACCAAGCGACTCTCGATGCGGTCGGAGGAATGGGGGCGGTTCATCGCCAGGCTCTCCACCAAACCCCAACCACCCTCGTCCACTCGTTGACAGCTCGGAGACCCGAGCCCGTCAACGACCGCACATCCTTACCCTCGTGCTACCATGTAAGGAATCCCCGGGAGGTCCTCCATGGTCGTCGCCAGCGCCAAGCTCACCAGCAAGCACCAGATCACGATCCCGTCCGAGATCCGGCGGCGGCTGCATCTCGAGGCGGGGGACGTGGTCTACCTGACGATCGAGGACGGACGGATCGTCCTCCGGGCCGCGCGCGGCGGCTGGACGGAGAGCACCCGCGGCCTCGGAGCCGACCTCTGGCGCACCGCGGGGGGTGGCGCCACGGTCATCGAAGACGAACGGGAGTCCTGGGAGTGAGCCGCTCGGCGGCGTCCAGGGAGCCACCCCTCTTCGGAGTGGACTCGATGGTCTTGATCTACCACTTCGAGGAGAATCAAGCCTTCGGGCCGGCCGCCGCCGAGCTGCTCCAGGCGGCCGAGGACAGCCACTGCCGCCTGGTGGTCTCGATCATCGGTCGCCTCGAGGTCCTGGTCCTGCCCAAGCGCGAAGGCCGCCACGACCTCTGCCGGCGCTACCGGGAGGTCTTCGAGTCCTTCCCCAACCTCGCGGTCCATCCGGTCGACGTGCCGGTCGCCGAGCGGGCCTCCGACCTGCGGGCCGCTCACACCCTCCGCACCCCGGACGCCATCCACCTGGCCACCGCCCTCCATCACGGAGCGGACGCCTTCGTCACCGAAGACGTCCGCCACGTTCCCGACGAGGTCGACGGGTTGCCGGTCCTCTCGATGCGGGCCGCGCTGGAGCGTGTCTCCTAGTCCCGGAGCCGCCCGACGGCCCCCTAAGGCTCGAACACCGGGATCTCCGGCAGCGTGAAGCCCGCGGGCGCCCGCCCCCGTCGAGCCACGCTCGCGGCGGCCGGGGCGAGCGTCGCGCAGTGGCCGCAGCTCGCGGTGCCGGTCACGTCCGCGG
>JASFUJ010000157.1:0-6884 GCA_050050355.1 Acidobacteriota bacterium | reverse complement strand
GTCGCTGGCCGGCATGCCCGGGGACCGGACGAGCCCGGAGCGCAACTTCCGGCTGGAGGCGCTGGCCCGCGCCACCGGCGGACGGGTGCTCCCCGTCCAGAGCCTGGAGGGCATCGACCGCGCCTACCGCGAGATCGACCGGGAGCTGCGCAGCCAGTACGTCCTCGGCCTCTCGTCCGACCGGGTGCTCACCGCCGAGGAGCTCGACGCGATCGAGGTCCAGGTGACCCGCCCCGGCCTCCAGGTGCGAGCGGCCCGGAGCGTCAGCCGGTAGAGGCGGGTCCGGCGCCCGCCTCCAGCGAGCCGGGGAGCCCCTCGACGAACGCCCGGATCTCGTCCCGCACCCGGCGGTAGATCGCCAGGGCCTCGTCTTCCGAGGCCGCACCCTCGGCCAGGCGCGGCGGATCGTCGAACCCCCGGTGCACCACCCGCGCCCGCCCGGGAAAGACCGGGCAGCTCTCCTGCGCCGCATCGCACACCGTCACCACCACGTCGAACGGGATCTCCAGCACCTCCTCCACCGCCTGCGAGCGGTGCCCCGAGAGATCCACTCCCACTTCCGCCATCACCCGGATCGCCCGGGGATCGAGCCCCTTCGGCCGCACCCCCGCCGAGAACGCCCGGATCCTCCCACCGTGCAGGTGCCCGACCCAGCCCTCGGCCATCTGGCTCCGGCAGGAGTTGCCGGTGCACAGGAACAGGATCCTCAGCTCTCTCAGCTCCCTCGGCTCGTCGCTCGGTGCGCTCATGGTCCGTTCTCCCCGGGTCGCGGGGAAGGCTAGCACCTCCGGATGGCAGGACGCACGACCCCTCCACCGACCGGACCGCTGCCCCGAAACCACCCATTGGAGACTCTTAATGGTTAGGGGAGGCACCGCCGGCATGCCGCCGGAGGCTGTACGCTCCCCGGAAGGGACCTACCATGAAGACTGGAATGTTCTCCCGATCCACCCCTCTTCTCCTGGCAGCGGGCCTCGCTCTCGCCACCGCCGCGCCCGGGGCCCGGCTGTTCGATCCGAACGGCCACGGCGTCGACCCCGACGGCAACGCCGGGCCGGAGATCCGGCTCCAGAATGGCCACGGCGTCGATCCCGACGGCAACCCGGGACCGGTGGTCCGGCTCCAGAACGGCCACGGCGTCGATCCCGACGGATAGAGGCCGATCCCCCCTGGCGCCGGGAACCCGTCCGCCCCGCCGGCCGGCCGGCGTCAGGGGACCCTCTCCCTTTTCCCCTCACCCGCTGTCCCGTTCCCCCGCGTTCACGCACTCCAGTGTCAGAGAGAGTCTTAGAGACAAACCATCTTTTCAACTTCCTCAGGAACCAACGACATGAACGCCGGAGGCCACATCACCCGCGAGCTCTTGACCGCGTTCGAGCGGGGCGAGCTCTCCGACCGGCAGCTCGTGGAGATCCTCCGGGACCACCTGGAGACGGTCTGCCCCGAGTGCCGCGATGCGAGCGACGCGGCGCGCGCGCATGAGACTCCGCGCTCCGCCTACCGGAACGCGCTGCAACAGGTCCAGGCCAGGCTCCGTCGCGGAGCCGAGATCGAGACGATGCAGCGGGAGGCCGAGAGGGTCCCCGGGCTCCTGAAGAGCCTGGAGACGCTCTCCCCCGAGCAGCGCCTGCTCCGGATCCGGAACACGCCGGAGCGCTACGCCAACCGGATGCTGTGCGAAGAGCTGCTGGCCAGGGCGCGCGCCTGCCTCCCCTTCGACCCGGCCGGCTCCCGCGGCTGGGCCGAGACGGCGCGCGAGGTGGCCGCTCTCTATCCCGAGCCCTACCCGGCCCACGAGATTCGTGCCCTGGGCTTCCTGGGCAACGCCGAGCGGGCCGTCGGTCACTTCGACCCCGCGCTCGCGCTGCTGCGCCGGGCGCAGGTAATGATGGCGCGCAACCCCGTGACCGACCTCGAGGTGGGCGCCGAGCTGCACAGCTTCTTCGGCTCCCTGTTCACCGATCTCCGGCGGTTCGACGAGGCCGGCGACCATCTGGACGCCGCGCTCGGCGTGTACGACCTCATCGAGGACGACGAGGCCTCGGCCCGCGTCGTCATGAAGATGGCGAACCTCCACCGCTACCTGGGCAGGCTCGACGAGGCGCTGGAAGCCGACCGGACGGCGATCGCGCTCCTGCCGCCCGGCAAGAGCCCGGCGCTCCATCTCGCGGCCCGGATCAACCAGGCCCTCGACCTCCACTGGACCGGCCGCCACGACCAGGCCCGGCGGATCGTGCACGAGAACCGGGAGCTGGTCCGCCGGCACGCCGATTCGCACACCCGCCTCCGGGTGCACTGGCTGGAGGGCTGCATCGCGGCCGCGACCGGGGAGGTCCGGCTCGCCGAGCGCATCCTGACCGAGGTGCGCGACCGGTTCGTGTACCAGGAGCACGGCTTCAACTGCGCCCTCGTCTGCCTCGACCTGGCGGCCCTCCACCATCGGCAGGGCCACCACCGGGACGCCCTGGAGGATGCCACCCGGGCGGTCCGGCTCTTCGACGCCTACGAGGTCCACCGCGACGCCCTCGCCGCCTTGCTGGTGGTCCGGGACGCCGCGGCGGCCGAGCGGCTCACCGCCGGGGCCATCCGCCGGGCCGCCACCGTCCTCCAGCAGGCGGCGCACGCCCCCTCCGCACGGTCCGAAGGGTAGCGCCGCCCCCCCCACCCTCCCCCGCCGGACTCCCGAGTGCGATAGCCTGAGCCCGTCGGGGGGCCGTCCGGCCTCGCCGGGCGGCCTCCGGGCACGCACCCCGAAGGTCGACGTTCGCATCATCATCCGAAGCCAATCGAGGAGGGTCTCACCATGCGTCAAATCTGTGTGCTCGGAGGAGGAAGGGTCGGTTCGCTCATCGCTCGGGATCTTTCCGAATCGGAGGGCTTCGCGGTCCGGGTCGCCGACCTCTCGAAGGAGAACCTCGCCCGGCTTCGGGGCCGCAACCTGGAGCCCTTCGAGGCCGACCTGTCGGAGCCGGCCGAGATCCGCCGGGCGATCGCCGGCGCCGACCTGGTGATCGGCGCCGTTCCCAGCTTCCTCGGGTTCGAGATGCTCGAGACGGTCCTCGGCGAGGGCAAGAACATCGTCGACATCTCCTTCTTCGAGGAGGACCCCTTCGAGCTCCAGGCCGCGGCCGAGGAGCAGGGCGTGACCGCCGTCATCGACTGCGGCATCGCCCCCGGCACCGGCAACCTGATCCTGGGGCACGTGCTGAACCGGGTCGACCGGGTGGAGCGCTATCTGTGCTACGTGGGCGGTCTGCCGGCGGTGCGCGTCTGGCCGTGGGAGTACAAGGCTCCGTTCTGTCCCGACGACGTGATCGAGGAGTACACGCGCCCCACCCGGCTCAAGGAGCGGGGCGAGATCGTGGTGCGGCCCGCCCTCTCCGACCTGGAGCTGGTGGACCTGCCCGGCATCGGCACCCTGGAGGCCTTCAACACCGACGGCCTCCGCACGCTGCTCGAGACCGTCGACGTGCCCTGGATGCAGGAGAAGACCATGCGCTACCCGGGCCACGTGGACCGCATGCGCGCCCTGCGGGAGACCGGCTTCTTCGGCGAGGACCCGGTCGAAATCGCGGGTCCGGACGGTCCGGTCCAGGTGCAGCCGCGGGAATTCACGTCGGCCCTGCTGTTCGACGCCTGGGACCTGGGCGACGCCGACGACCTGGTGATCGAGCGCGTGATCATGGACTGCGAGAAGGACGGGAAGGCGGTTCGCTACACCTACGACATGCTCGACCGGCGGGACCCGGAGACCCGCGACACCGCCATGGCCCGGACCACCGGCTTCACCTGCGCCGCCGCCGCCCGGGCGCTGGCCGACGGTCTCTGGACCGAGCCCGGCATCGTCGCCCCCGAGGTCCTCGGCCAGAACGAAGACTGCTACCAGGCGATCCTCCGGGACCTCGAACGGCGGGGGGTGACGTTCCGGGAGACGGTGGACGAGCTGTGAGTAGGCGCGGGGCGGGGCAGCGAGCGCAGGGGCCACCGGATCTCCCCCCAACCCCCCGTCCCGCCTCCCCCCTGGCCGGGTGCGGCAGCGAGCGCTGGACCTGTGGAGCGGCCCGGGGGCTCCCGGCCGGAGGTGCCAGCGCCCGCGGACCTGGCAGGCCCGGTGGCAGGGTACGCCCGACCGTCCGCGAGGCGCTGACAGGCGGAGCCACCCGGCCGAAGTCCCTCCAGGCGGAGCCGTGCCGCAGGCCGGGAGCCCCCGGGCCGCTCCCGGCGAACCCCACGGCGAACGCAGCCTCCCAACCGCCATCGAACCCCGCCCCAGCTCCTGCTAGACTCGGCGCTCATCGTCGCACGACCCCGAAGGAGGACATTCCATGAGCCGCACGTTCAAGATGGTCACCGTCGTCGGGACCTCGTCCGAATCGATCGAAGACGCCATCCAGAACGCCGTCAAGGACGCCGGAGGCAGCCTGCGCAACCTGGGCTGGTTCGAGGTGAAGGAGATGCGCGGGCGGATCGAGGGCAACGGCGTCTACGAGTACCAGGTCAAGGTCGACATCGGGTTCAAGATCGAACGTGAGTGACGAGCTCCGCGAGCCCGACGGAGCCTCGGAGATCGATCACGCCCTCGACGCCGGGGACGACCCGATCGCGGAGTTCCGGCAGGCCTTCGTCAAGGCCCAAGAACGCGAGATCGCCGACGCCACCGCGGTGACCCTCGCCACCGCCACCCCCGACGGCCGCCCCACGGCCCGCGTCGTCCTGCTCAAGCGGGTCGACGACCGGGGGTTCGTCTTCTTCACCAACTACACCTCCCGCAAGGCCCGGGAGCTGGAGGACAACCCGCGTGCGGCGCTCTGCGCCTACTGGAAGTCGATCGACCAGCAGATCCGGGTCGAAGGGGTCGCGGAGCGGATCTCCGCCGAGGAGTCGGACGAGTACTTCGCCTCCCGCCCCCGCCTGAGCCAGCTCGGCGCCTGGGCCTCCCGCCAGAGCTCGCCGCTCGACAACCGGGCCCGGCTGGTCGGCCGGTTCCTGAAGATCCAGGCCCGCTACGCCGGCCGACGGGTTCCCCGCCCCGACTTCTGGGGCGGCTACCGGATCGTCCCGGACCGGATCGAGTTCTGGTGGAACCAGCTCTACCGGCTCCACGACCGGCTGGTGTACACGCGGGAAGGCGACGGCTGGGTGAAGCAGCGGCTCTACCCGTAGAGTGCCGGAGACCCCGTACAATCACCCCATGAGCGATTCCCACGAGCGACTCGAATCCGCCACCCTCGGCGGCGGCTGTTTCTGGTGCCTCGAAGCCGTCTACCAGGAGGTGCCCGGGGTCGACCGGATCGTCTCCGGCTACGCCGGGGGCCACACCGAGAACCCCACCTACCGCCAGGTCTGCAGCGAGGGGACCGGCCACGCCGAGGTGGTCCAGGTGACCTTCGACCCGGAGGAGATTCCCTACCGGCGGATCCTGGAGATCTTCTTCACCATCCACGACCCGACCCAGCTCAACCGCCAGGGCGCCGACCGGGGCACCCAGTACCGCTCGATCATCCTGACCCATTCGGACGACCAGCGCCGCGTGGCCGACGAGGTGATCGCGGAGATGGAGGGCGTCTTCTCCGACCCGGTCGTGACCGAGGTCGAGCCGCTCGACGTCTTCTACCCGGCCGAGGACTACCACCAGGACTACTACCGGCAGAACCGGGCCCAGCCCTACTGCCAGGTGGTGATCGAGCCCAAGCTGGCCAAGTACCGGGCGCGGTACGGCGAAGGGGGCTCCTGAGCCCAATCCGCGACTCTCAGCATGGGATGCGTGTTTTGGCGATGAGATGTACTTCAAAGTTTCTCAGTTGTTCATTTTGGCCATGACTCGGCAAGCGCCCTGAGCCTCGTTCTTCACGCTGTCGCGCTCCCGGCGAAGCCTCCCACCCCCGTGCACCCCCTCACCCCGGCCCTCTCCCCACGGTGGAGAGGGCGCCCCCACCCTCCCCGCGGTGGCTGGGGCGGCAACGAACGGTGATCTGTGGAGCGGGCCGGGGGCTTCCGGCCGCAGGCGCCAGCGCCCGCGGACCTGGCAGGCCCGGCGGCAGGGCAAGCCCGCTCCGTCCGCGACGGCGCTGCCAGGCGGAGCCACCCGTTCGCAGGCCACCGAGGCGGAGCCGTGCCGCAGGCCGGGAGCCCCCGGACCGCTCCCGGCGAACCCCCCGCCGAAGCCCTCCACCCGACCGCCATCCAACCCCCAGTACCGGTAGACTCCCCGGCCATGCCCACCATCCACCTCCGCCCCGGCCGCGAGGCCTCCCTCCTCCGCCGCCACCCGTGGGTGTTCTCCGGCGGCGTCGAGCGCGTGGAGGGCTCCCCCGGCCCCGGCGACACGGTCGACGTCCGCTCCGCCGGGGGTGACCTCCTCGGCCGCGGGGCCTTCTCCCCGGCCTCCCAGATCCGGGTCCGGATGTGGACCTTCGACCCGGACGAGGACGTGGACCCGGACCTTTTCCGGAGACGGATCGAGCGGGCCGCCGCCTCCCGGGTGCCGGTCCCCACCGGGGACGAGCCCTCCGCCCGGCGCCTGGTCAACGCCGAATCGGATGGGCTTCCCGGGCTGGTGGTCGACCGCTACGGAGAGTACCTGGTCTGCCAGATCCTGGCGGCCGGCCCCGAGCGGTGGCGCGACGAGCTCGTCGCCGCGCTCCGGGAGGGTTTCGCCCAGACCACTCCGATGGCGCCGATGGCGATCCGCGGCATCTGGGAACGCTCGGACGCCGACGTGCGCACGAAGGAGGGACTGTCCGAACGGACCGGCCCACTCTGGGGGGACGAACCGCCCGAGCTGGTGGAGATCCGGGAAACCGGCCCCGGGGGGCCGACGGTCCACCTGGCCGATCTGCGCCACGGGCACAAGACCGGCCTCTACCTGGACCAGCGCCGGAACC
>JASFUJ010000156.1:0-6884 GCA_050050355.1 Acidobacteriota bacterium | reverse complement strand
CGAGTCCTCCACCGTGATGTGATGAGGGAGCACCGCGCGGGCCTCGGCGGTGGCGAGGGCCCAGCGCCGGCACGATCCGTCGGGCGCGGCGTCCAGCGGCTCGAAGCCGAGGTCCCGGAAGAGCCCGGCCACCAGGCCGTTGCGGTCCGAGGGGCGGTACTCGCCGACGATCCGCGAGGCACCGCGGCGCACCGCCTCGCGCACCATGACCTCGAAGGCCAGGTGCTCGACGCCGCGCTTCAGGGCCCGGCAGCTCGTCAGCCAGGTGTCGATGAACAGGTCGGAGCCCCTCCGCTCCAGGATCGCGACCGAGATCACTCCGAGCTCGCCGAACCGGTCGGCGAGCCGGATGCAGAACGACACGTTGTCCGGGTCGGAGACCAGCCGCTCGAGCACCCGCGCGGAATGGCGGGCCAGCCGGAGGTTGAACTGGTTGGTCCGCTGGATCAGCTCGAGGCAGCGGGCCGTCCGAGCGTCGTCGATGGGGAGGATCCGTGCCCGCATCCCGAGCTCCCGGAGGAACGCCTCGTAGTCCGGGGCGGCGTCGGCGGCGCCGATCCTGCGCCCGTGCTCCCGGAGGTACCGGGTGCGCTCGGCGGCGACCTCGGTGCGGCCGGTGAGCTCGAAGCAGTGGCTCTCCTCCAGGGCCTGCAGGTAGTCCGACGGATCGTCCGGGAGGTCGATCACCGTCACCTCCGGTAGCGTCCGCCGGACCAGGAGCCGCTCCGCCGGGCTGTCGTCGAGGAACACCATCGAGTCCGTGGCGATGCCGAGCGCACGGGCGATCCGCCGGATGTTCGTCGGCTTGTCCTCCCAGTTGGCGACGAAGCACGCAACGTCGTCGGGCTCGAGCACCATGTGGGGGTGGGTCTCGAACGCCCGCCGGGCCTTCGGTTCGTCGTTCTTGCTGCAGACGGCCAGCAGCACCCCCTGGCCCTCGAGGGACTTGACGTGGCGCTGGAGGGCGCAGAAGGCGGATCCCGCCGGGGAGTCGGGGCCCAGCTCGATCCCCGTCGCGCCGTCCTCGTCGACGGTCCCGCCCCACAGCACCCCGTCGAGATCGAGGACGAGGCACTTCTTCGCCCGGCCCCGGTGCGCCGCGATCAGCGAGGCGAGGGCGTGGCAGTAGGCCGGGAGGAAGTCGAAGGAGAACGGCTGGCGCACCGTGTGGAACTGGCGGGCGTCCAAGGCGCGGCCGTGCCCGAAGCGCGAGGCGAGGTAGTCGAGATCGAACAGGGTGACCGAGGGGCCGGTCCGTTCGGCCAGCAGGGCGTTGACGCGGCGCACGAAGGAGAGGGAGCTGGCGGGCTCGGTGGCCTCGTGGTTGCCGAGGACCCGCTCGGTGGGCAGGTTGAAGTTGCTCTGGACGATCTGGGTTTCCGCCCGCTCCAGAATCCGCGTCCAGTAGGACTCCCACCGGGACACCTCCCGCTCGGCCGCGGCCTGGACGCTCGCGGCCGGGGAGTGCAGCTCCGGGGCGTCCCAGACGTCCCGGTGATGGGTGAGCAGAAGGGTGAGGTCGGGCCGGAAGTCGTAGAGCTCCGAGTCCGGCGCGACCACCGCGTCCGTCAACCCCCCGGCGGAGGGCTGGAAGATCTCGGCGTCGAGCCCGAGGTCGAAGAGGCAGACGTCCAGGATGCGCGCCAGGAGAGCGGTGGTGAAGTCGGCCAGGACGGCCACGCGGACCGCGGCCGGACGGCCCTCCCGGAGTCGTTCGCGCTCGTCGCGCAGCCGCTGGGCGCGGGCGATCAGCTCGTGGATCGGAGCGGCCGCCGTCCGGGGTTGCGGCTGGGGCACCGGAGGTCTGGCGGGCTCACGTCGGGCGTTGGGCGGATGACTCATGATCGGTGGCGTTGGAGGGTCGAGTGACCCCGTTCAAGGATAGTCGAGGATCGGGCTGGGGAGGGCCTCTCTCCACCAGATCTTCCCGGAGGGCCGGTCCGGTGGCAGGCAGACCGTGGCGAGGAGCCCGTCGGCGGAGATCTCTGGATCCTCCGTGGCGTCCGGCCCCCCCATGGCGGTCTTCATCCATCCCGGGTCGAAGCCGCTGACCCGTACGCCGTCGGCGGCCAGCTCGGCGGCGAGGTTGAGCGTCATGCCGTGGAGCACGAGCTTGGACAGCCGGTAGGCGTGGGACCGGCCCTCCATGTCCTTGAGATCGGCCATGTCGCTGCCCACGTTCACCACGTGGGCGCTCCCGGAGGCCCGGAGCAGCGGGAGCATCTCCCGGATCAGCATCAGCGGCCCCATGGCGTTGACGGTCATGGTCCGGGAGAGGATCTCCGGCGTCAGGCCGTCCAGGTCCCGGTCCCCGTCGTGGAAGCGGACTCCGGCGTTGTTGATCAGGACGTGGAGCGCCCGGTGCCGCGACCGGATCTCCTCGCCGGCCCGGGCGATCGATGCGAAGTCCGCCAGGTCGAGCGCCTGGATCTCCGCGCCGCCGCCCGTGCCGTGGGTCGTGGCGATCTCGTCCCGGACGGGCTCGGCCCGCCGGGGATCGCGCACCCCGAGGATGACCTGCGCGCCGGCCCGCGCCAGGCGCAGGGAGATCCGCCGGCCCAGTCCCCGGTTCGCACCGGTGACCAGGGCCCGGCGACCCTTCAGCTCGTGCATCGGCTCCCTCCGTGCGCTCCGCGGCCGCCCGGTGCTCCACGGGCCGGAGCGCACCCCGGCCGGGAGCGGAGGTCCGGGCGACCGCGCCGTCCGTCCACCGCCGGCGACCGCTCAGACGGCGGCCGCGCGCAGGTCGCGCACCGTCTCGTCGTAGAGCTCGAACAGGGTTCCCTCCGTCGACATGTCGGTGAACTCCTGCTTGAGCTTGTAGCCGATGGACACGAGCCCCTGGAAGGGGAGGTTGTTCCACTTCACGTAGTAGTCCCGCAGCTCCAGCGCTCCGGCGTGGAGGCTCATGGAGAACACGGAATCGTTCGGCCCGACCGTCGACCGCTCCTGCTCCAGGTCGATCTGGCGGGCGCCGCGGAACTCCTGCAGCGTGCGCACGAGGATGTCCCGGTAGACCTTCCGGGCCGTCCGGTCGTCGTAGCCGTCCTTGCGGTGGAACTCGATGTAGTGGTGGAACGACTCCCGCTCCGCCTCCGGGATGGTAATGCCGAAGCGGCCCGGGGTGAAGTAGATCGGGGAGTTGCGCTCGACCACGAAGTCGGCGATCTGATAGGTGATCGTGTCGTGGTAGTCGCGCAGGAAGGCGTAGAGCTCCTCCGCCTCGTCCGGGGTCTCGGAGGGCAGGCCGATGATGGTCATGAGGAACGGTTTGTAGCCGATGTCCCGGCAGTTGTCCAGGAACTGGTGCACCACGTCCATCTTGTTGCCCTTCTCGACCAGCTTGAGGAGCCGTTCGTTGGCCGTCTCCAGGCCCAGGCGGAGCGTTCCCCGGGACTGCTTCATCAGCTCCAGGGTGGGCCGGTCGATGTTCTTCTCGAACCGGACGTCGACCTCCCAGGAGAGGTCGGGCCGCTCCATCTCGATGAAGAACTCGGCGATGTCGCGCAGCCGCCGGGCCGGGAAGACGGCGTCGGCGAAGTCGAAGACCTTGGCCTCCGGGTGCTTCTCCAGCAGCGTCGAGATGTCGCGCCGGATCAGCTCGGTGCTCCGCTCCCGGTAGGTGGAGGGGGCGAAGTTGGTGATCGCGTTGCAGAAGCTGCACTTCATGTAATAGCAGGAGCGCGACCCCTGGAGCACCAGGGAGCCCTCGCCCTCGCGGAAGGTGACGTACTGGTTGAGGTCGAAGTCGTCGTAGTCCGGCGTGGGCAGGACCGCGAGGTCCGCCAGCCAGGAAAGGTCGGTGCTGACCTCGAAGGTGCCGTCGTCCTTGCGGTAGTGGGTGTTCTGGATCCCGTCGAGGGGCTTGCCCGCGAGCACCCGCTGAACGATCTCGAGGAACGGCCCCTCCCCCTCGCGCGCCACCAGGGTGTCGATCAGCTCCCCCAGCTCGGGGCAGCGCTCGAGGGCCTTGATGAACAGGTCGTAGTAGGACGTGACCCACGGTCCGCCCCAGCAGATGTGGACGTCGGGATGGGCCTCGCGGATGAGCTTGCACAGGGTCAGGGCCGGGATCACCTGGGTGTAGCCCATGATCGAGACCCCGAGCACCTTCTGCTCCACGCCGAGCGGCTCGATCTCGGTCCGGTAGAAGTCGTGGTAGAGGTTGGCCCGCTCGTCGGAGATGAAGTCGAGCACCAGCTCCGGCGACTCGGAGAGCACGTCCAGGTACTGGCAGTACGAGAAGGGGAACGGCGGATCCCAGATCGAGATGCTCTCCGGCCGGGGCCGGCACTCTTCGACCAGCGGCCAGGAGTCGTGGGACGTGTCGGCGAAGTAGTGGCCGGTCACGTGGTTCAGGAAGAAGTAGCGCAGGAAGTCCTGCGTGAACTCGTCGGAGGGCACCTCGCTGCCGACGCCCCGGATCCGGACCCGGTCGAGGAGGTACTGGTTGAACTTGGCGTTCCAGTCGTACTGGCCCGTGTGAATGCCGTCCTCCCTCAGATACGCGGTCAAGGTGGCGATCGAGATCGGCGGCGCCTCCGCGAGGAGCGAAGGCGGAAAGACCAGCGTGGCTTCGAACGATGTGGATGCGGTCATGGAGGGTCCCCTGTCGGTGATGCCGGCTTCAGCGTTCCGCGTACGGCCGCTCCCGGGACGGTCGATCGGCGGGATCGAACCGGCCCCGCTCGTCCATGATCCAGACGAGGAGGTCCGAGATGGCGTCCGGAGTCAGCGAATCCGGCAGGGTGTTGTAAGGGCAATTCGGAACACGGGTCCAGCGGGCGGTGCCCGGGCGGCAGGTGAGCCAGCCCCGGCGCCAGATGCGACCGCCGGCGAGATTCCGGGTTTCGAGCACGAGAAGCAAGAACTCCAACCAGTTGGAAGCGTCGCCGAGCCAGGTTTCGAGACGCTCGGAAAACGGTGAGTCCGGGTAGTCGTTCATCGCCAGGTTGAGCTGGGCGAAGCCGTCGTCGGACAGGTGCCGGGGCAGCCGTTCGAAGAACCGCCGGAGGATCCCCTCGCCGGCCATGAGCAGACCGTGGTAGCGCTGCTCCTCGTGGTCGGTGGGGGAGTTGAAGACGATGCGGTCGAACCGCCGTCCCGACAGCGGTTCGAAGAGGTCTCCCTCCACGAGCTCCAGCCGGTCGATGCCGTTGAGGGCGGCGTTGAACCGGGACACCGCCAGCGCCCGCGGGTTCAGGTCGATGCCGACGACCCGCTCGGCGTACCGGGACAGGACCAGGGACAGGACGCCGCTACCCACGCCGACGTCCAGCGCCGTCCCCATCCGGCCGCGGACGAGCAGCCGCGCCAGGGTCTTGCCCTCCCACAGCGGGTCGAGGTAGGTCGGCGCCTGCTCCTCGTCGGGCACGTCCGGATCGGTGAGGATCACCAGCTCTTCGACCACGTGGAGCTGGAAGGGCGATTCCAGGCCGTCGCCGAAGTCGTCGACGAGACGGCACGCCTCCAGCCGCCGGAGCTGGCGCGCCGGCAGATGCCGGGTGAGCTCGCCGGGCGGCACCCGCTCGCCGCCGAAGAGGCGCTCGAGGGGCCGGCGTCCGGCCACGCGCCGCAGGGCGGCGCCCAGCTCGGCCAGCTCGGTGGCGGAGAGGCGATCCGGTCGCGGCATGCGGGTGCCCGTCCGCTCGGTTCGGGGAGTGGTGACGGTCATGACAGCGGTCTCCCGAGGCGCTCCGCGAGATGGTGGGCCACCCGCGCGGCGTTGGCCTGGATCGTGAGGGTCGGATTGAGCGCTCCGGGGGTCGGCATGAAGGCGCCGTCCACCACGTACACGTCCTTCCAGTGATGCAGCCGGCAGTCGAGATCCAGCACCGAGCGCTCCGGGTCCGTGCCGAACCGGCAGGTCCCGTGGAGGTGGTAGGCCCCGGTCGAGGAGTCGGTCTTCATGCGCTGGATGTGGTCGGCGCCCGCGGCGCGCAGGATCTCTTCGGCCTGCTGACAGAGCGCTTCGAGACGCTCCCGGTCGCGCGGGTCGGGGCGGTAGTCCATGATGAGCTTCGGCAGGCCGTACTCGTCCACCTCCGACGGCGATAGCCGGACCCGGTTGTCCGGATCCGGCGTGTCGCCGATGATCGCCTCGAGCCGGACGTTCGTCGGCTCCGGCAGGGGCTCGGCCCAGCCGTTCATCGCCTCGTAGATCAGACCGCCCCGGACCACGTCGCCCGTGGGCAGCGGGCAGCGCTCGAAGTAGTCGAGGAAGGCGACCGTCGTGAAGGGGCCCAGCCGCGCCTCCGGATCGACCCGGGGGTGGTGACCGCAGACGTACTCGCTCATCTTGAAGCAGACCTGGCGGCCCAGGAGGTCCGACTCGTCTCCGATCGCCCCGCCGGAGGGGGATGGCGAGCGCAGCAGGAGGGCGGCGGACTGGAGGGCACTGGCGGCCAGGACGAAGAGGCGGCTGCGGACCCGGTGGAGCTGCCCTGTCCGCTTGTCCAGGACCTCGAGCTGGTCGACCTCCCCCCGGCGGCTCGCCACCAGCCGCACGGCCCGGTGGCGCACCAGCAGCTTCGCCCCCCGGTCCAGGGCTTCCTGGATCCAGAGGACCGGCGAGGCCTTCGCGCCCGACTCGCAGGCGTAGCCCGAGCAGGGGGAGCACAGGTCGCAGGCGGGGCGCCCCCGGTAGGGCCGGGAGTTGATGGCCACCGGGGTGGGGAACGGGGCGAGGCCCAGGCGTCGGCCCCCTTCCAGGAGGACCTTGCCGACCTCCGACGCCGGGTGCGGGGGGAGCGGCGGAGGAGCCGAGCCGTCGAGGAGCGGCTCGGACGCCTGGCGCGCCACGCCGATCTCGGCCTCGACCCAGTCGTACCAGGGACGGAAGAACTCGGAGCCGACCGGCCAGTGGACGCCGTCCGGCTCGCGGA
>JASFUJ010000155.1:0-6899 GCA_050050355.1 Acidobacteriota bacterium | reverse complement strand
CTCGGCGGCCTGTTCGCCGAGCTGCTGGTCGAGCTGGAAGGGCACCCGGAGCCGGACCCGGAGCGCTTCGAGCGATTCCTGGAGCGGCTCAGGCCGGGCGGCCCGGAGCCCGACCACATCGAGCCCGACCACATCGAGCCCGGACCCTCGGGCCGGCCGGGGGTCTCCGCGGCCGGCCCGCCCGGCCGGATGGAGACCCGGCTCCGGGGCGGTCAGGACCTGCTGCGGGAGTCGATGCGGGCCTATTACGCTGCGCGCTTCGAGCCCGACCCGAAGCGCAAGGCCGAGCTGATCCTGCTCGGGAACGCCCTGGGCGGCCTCCACGAGCAGACCCGCCTGCAGGGCTACGTCGCCGGCGCCCTGAACGCCCCGGTGGCCGAGATCCTGTGCAGCCACCTGCGCGATGCCCTCTCCCGCGACCCGAAGCTCGACGACCCGACCGGGGAGGCGCTCGAACGGCTGCTCACTCCGCTCGGCGACGAGGTCGAGGAATCGGCCCGGGAGCTCACCACCCGCCTCCTCATGGAGCAGCCGATCCCGGGCGAGGTGCTGGCGCTGGGGAAGGATCACCCGGCGCCCCCGGGAGGCTCGGTCTACCCGCCCCTGCTGACCCGGATCGAGCACGCCGAGCTGGCCGCCACCCTGGAGCGGTTCGGCGCCGAGCCGACGAGCACAGCGGGCCTTCCGCTCCTCGCCCGGGCCCGCACGCTGGTCGTGCTGCTCCTCGCCCGGCTGGGGCTCCGTCGCCCGGTCGTCCCCGGCTCTGCCGCCCGGGACTGGGGGGAGCTGGCGGACCGGATGCGCTACATCCTGGTCTACTTCCGGTCCCGCCAGGCGCAGGCGAGCCTGTTCGACCCGCCGTTCGACGGGGCGCAGACGGCGGCGCTACGAGCCGGCCGGGTGCCGGAGGGCCGGCTGTAGGGGGCCGTAGGGAGGAGCGAGGCTCTCCGCCTACCAGCTCTCCTTGTGCAGCCGGTCGTCGTCCACCCCGATCGCTTCGAGCATCTCGAGGCAGGACTCGAGGAACTTGGGCGCGGGCTCGACGCCGGTCTCCTTCGCCTTGAGACGGTCCCACTTGGTGATGCCGGCGCCGCAGACGAAGAACTCGGCGCGGTCCAGGTCGGGGACCATCCGCTCGATCAGGTCGCGGGTCACCCGGCCCTTCTCCACGTTGGGGCCGTGGACGGTGGGGTCGTCCTCGCGGGTGATCCGGTGCACCACCTCGACCCGTCCGGGGTGGTCCGCGGCCATCCGCTCCAGGGCATCCCGGTAGATCACGTCCTTCCAGGTCTTGTTGCCGTAGATCCAGGTGTGGCGCAGGTCGAGCCCCCGGTGGAGGGCGTCCTTGGTCAGGCCGAAGTTGGGCACCGAGCCGGAGCCGGAGACCAGGTGGACGATCTGGTCCGCCCGGTCCTCGATGTCCTCCGGGTAGACGTACGGGCCGCCGAAGCCCTGGATCTGCAGGCGGGTGCCGACCGGGGTCGCGTGGACCAGGAACGGCGAGAGCAGGGGTGGGTACGTGGTGTCACCGGACCAGTACTCCTCCTCCTTGACGGTGATCCCCACGTACGGCTCGTGGGGCGCCGTGGCGAGCGAGTAGGCCCGGGCCGGCTCCCGTTTGCCCTTGACGTCCTCGAAATAGGCGATGAGCTGCTTCAGGGCGCGAAACTCGTGGGGGCGGACCGTGCAGAACTGACCGGCCTCGTACTCCCAGGGGCCGTCGTCGTCGACCTTGGCGAGGTAGAGGGTCACCGTGTCGTGGGTCTCCTGGGCGACCTCCACGACCTCCACGTCGTACATCTGGATCTTCGGTCTCTTCTTGGCGGCCGGCTTGGCGGTACGGGGCGGCTTGGCGGGGTTCTTCTTGGTCGTTGCGGGCTCGGCCATCGGGAACTCTCCGTTGCGCAGTACGCGGATGGGTTGGGATTTACCGGGAGCGAGGCCAGTCTAGCAGCCCGTGTCAGGCTGTGCGCGGGGGGACGAGCCCCCCGCCTACGCCTCCGTGGTGACCCGGGGCCTGTCCCCGGGCGCCCCGTCACCGCACGGGGGGGACGAGCCCCCCGCCTACGCCTCCACGGTGGCCCGGGGCCCCGCGGGGGGACGAGCCCCCCGCCTACCATGGCGTAGGCCCGGGGCTTGTCCCCGGGCGTCCCGTCAACCGCCGGGGCTTGTCCCCGGGCGTCCCGTCAACCGCCGGGGCTTGTCCCCGGGCGTCCCGTCAACCGCCGGGGCTTGTCCCCGGGCGCGGCGACTACTTGGAGGTCAACGTCTCCACCGGCTCCCAGCCGGGCGGCGGCGGGTCCGCGGCGAGACGGCGGCTGCGCTCCGCAAGAAGCCGGGACGGCGGGTCGCCACCGTCCGTGCGCCCGGTCCAACCGTCCAGGGCCTCGAAGGCCGCTGCGGCCTCGGCGAACCGGCGGGCGCGGTAGAGGGCGAGGGCCTCCTCGAAGCGGCGGGCCCGCTCCTCGAGGGCCGCCGGCGCCGGCCGCTCCGCCAGGAGCTCGAACAGGTCCACCGGCTCGGTCTTCCCCTTGACGCGGACCCGGTCCAGCTCCCGGAACAGGAACCCGGCCCCGGGACGGACCCCGGGCAGGAGCTCGGCGTCGATCGCCCGCACGGCCTCGGCCGTCGCTCCCGTGACCAGGATCTCGGTGCCGTAGAGCTTGTTCAGGCCCTCCACCCGGGAGCCCAGGTTCACGTTGTCCCCCAGCACGGTGTAGTCGAAGACCTGCTCGGACCCCATGTTGCCCACCGACATGGGGCCGCTGTTGAGACCGATGCCGAGCCCCACGGCCACGCCCTCGGGCAGTCGTCCGTCCCGCCGCCACTCGGCGTTCAGTCGTTCCAGCTCGGCGCGCATGGCGAGCGCCGCCCGGCAGGCCCGGGCGGCGTGGTCCTCCTGGGCCACCGGGGCGCCGAAGAAGGCCATCAGGGCGTCGCCCATGTACTTGTCCAGGGTCCCGCCCTGCTCGAGCACCACCCGGGTCATCGGCGTGAAGAAACTGTTGATCAGCGCCGCCACCTCCTCGGGCGCCAGCCGCTCCGAGATCGAGGTGAACCCCCGGATGTCGGAGAACAGGACCGTCAGCTCCCGCCGCTCGCCACCGAGGCGCACCCGCTCCGGGTGCCGCAGCATTTCCTCGACCACCGCCTGGGAGACGTAGCGCTCGAAGGTGCGGCGGATGAACCGGGCCCGGGCGTCGACCGTTCCCACCTGGTAGCGCAGCGACGCCACCAGGGCGAGCAGGCCGGCCGCGGTCGGGGCGACCATCTGCAGGTGCCAGCCGCGCAGGGCGAACGCCGCGAAGCAGAGCACCGGCCAGCCGGCCACCAGGGTGATCGCCACCAGCGAGCCCACCAGGTGCCGCTCGACCGCGGCCACCAGGAAGGCCACCAGCGGACCGAGCAGCAGCAGGGCGAGGAAGGAGATCGCCCGGGGCACGCCGGCCTCGCGCAAAAACCTCCCCGGAGGGAGCAGATTGTCCGCCACCACCGCCTGCACCAGGACGCCGGGGAACTCGGGCCCGAACGGGGTGGCGGTGAAGTCCCCGATGCCCGCCTCGGTGGCCCCGACGAAGACCAGCTTGCCGGAGAGGATCCTGGCCAGCTCCTCGATGGGCCGCGCCGGGTCGAGCACCTTGTGAACGGAAACGCTCTCGAAGCTCGCCTCCGGCTCCGGATAGGAGAGCCAGAGCTGTCCGGTACCGTCCAGCTCCACCGGCCGCTCGTCCAGCAGCACCCGCGGCAGCCCCCCGTGAGACTCCAGGGTCAACTGCACGCCGGTGTAGTGGGCCACGGCCCGGAGCGGCAGCGCCGGATAGACGGCGCCCTGGAACCGGGCGGCGAGCCACTGGTGCCGGGAGACGCCCGCCTCGCGCCGGTTCGTGGTGAACCCCTGGGAGACGGCGGCCCGGGCGAACAGGTTCAGGTTGGGCTCGGCCTCCCTGGCCACCGGGATCGGCAACTCGTCCGGCGCCGCCAGGACCCGGTCGATGGACGCAGGGAGGAGGTTGCCGGGGTCGGCCGCGAAGGGCTCGTACCCGGGGGTTTCGGCAAGGGGGCGATCGAGCGAGCCCGGCGGATTCCGCGCGGGGAGCTCCAGGTCTTCGAAGAAGAACGACAGGATCGTCCTCCCGGAGCGCTCCATGGCCTCCGCGAGCTCCCGGTCTTCGGAGCGCAGGTCGAAGCCCGGTCCGTGGCGAGAGGGCTCGGAGAAGACCACGTCGAAGGCGATGGTGCGGGCTCCGGCGGCGGACAGCCGGTCCACCAGGGCGGCGATCCGGGTCCGCGGCCACGGCCACCGGCCGTAGCGGTCGATGGACTCGCCGTCGATCTCGCACACGACGATGTCCGAACCCTCCAGGCGGAGCCCCCGAAGGCGCTGCATCAGGTCCACCGCCAGCCCCTCGGCCGGCACGAGCAAGCCGGTGAGCAGGACGCCCAGGACCACCACCGAGGCGCACAGGCCGATGGCCGCCGCGACGGCGAGCCGCTTCATGGCGGATCAGGACCCTTCATCCCGGCGGCTCGTCGAGCGCGCCGTCCGACTCCTGAAACGGACCGAGCTGGCCCCGGTCGGGCGGCTCGCGGGGGAGATCGATCTGCTGACCGTCCAGGAGCGGGCTCTCGGGGAGAAGATCCTCACCCGGCACCGCGAAGTCGGGGCCCCCGGCCGACGGCGAGAGCGTTCCGGCGGACGGATCGAACGGCGACGGCGGCAGGGGCGCCGCGCCCTCCTCGACGATCGTGAGCTCCCCGGCCCGCACGGTCACCGTCCCGCCCGCCTTCGACGTCACCTCGACCGTGCCCTCGAGCACGGCCACCAGGGTCCGCCCCGCGGCGTCCACCAGCACCCGGAGGACGGTCCCCTTCACCCCCAGGCTGGCGGTCGGGGTCTCCACGGTCACCTCCCCCCGGAACAGGCTCCCCAGGGCCAGCTCGATCTTGCCCAGGAGGAGCTCCAGGGTCGATTCGGTGCGGCCGGTGGCCTGGTCGACCACCATCCGGTCGACCCGTAGCTGCACATCCTGGCCGAGGGAGAGCACCCCCTCGGACCCGAGGGTCATCCGGGCGGCCGACGCCCGGCCGGTCCGGATCAGGTGGTCCAGGACCACGGGGTCGCCGACCGCCAGGGCGGAGGCGGCGGTTTCGCCGGGTGGCGTGCCGGTCACGTCATTGCGCACCAGGGCCATCCGACCGACCGGGTCGCCGGGAGACTGGGATCGGACCGGCGCCGGGGCCAGAGCCAGAGTCAGAGCCAGGACGAGGATCAGGACCACGGCAACCCTCGAGGAAACGGCGAAGGGGCCGGAAGCGACGGACTGGAGAGTGCGGAGCATCGTTGGCATGGCAGAGGTCCCGTCAGAAGATCCAGGAGACGCCGAGGGTGGCGACGGTCCGTTCGTAGGAGAGGTCGGGCACCCCGAACGGGGCGTCCAGGTCGATGTCGTGGTCGATCCGGGTGACGCGGCCGGTGACGAAGAGGCGCTCGAGGGCCCGCCAGACCAGGGAGCCGCCGACCCGGACCACGTCGTCCTCCCGGGCCGGGCCGGCGAAGGTGAACAGGTTCGACTCCGGCTCGTCGTACTCCTCCCGGGTGTAGGAGCCGGACGCGTACAGGGTCCACCGGCGCGCCAGCGGCAGGGACAGCTCGGCGCCGGCCCCTGTGAGTGACGCATCCCGGGACGCCCCGGCGTCGCGCTGACCCGCGGAGACGTCGAGCCGCAGATAGCGGTTGCGGCGCCCCAGGTAGAAGTACTGGGCGACGCCGCCCCGGAGGACGTCGCCGCTCTTGGCGAGCGGCCCGAGGGCGTCGTCGTCGAAGTCGAGATCCCGCCAGGAGCCCTCGAGCTGGGTCTGGCCCCAGCCGCCCTCCCGGACGATCAGGGTCGCACCGCCGAGCACGCCGTCGGCCGAGATCTCGGAGGAGCCTGCGCCGTCCAGCTCGTCCCGGGAGACCCCCACCTGGACCAGCACCGACACCGGGGTCCGGCCGGACGGCACCCGGGAGTACCCCAGCGGTCCGGTCACGATGCCGGCCGGGTCCCGGCCCCAGGCGAGCTGGGCCACGGCGTCCAGGTGGGTGACGTCCAGGTAGTCGAAGTCCGAGTACGCCGCGTGGGAGCCCCGGAAGGCGAGGCCGTAGCTCAGGTTTCCGTCCTGATCGGCCCCGCCGACCCGCTGGAGTCCCAGTCGCAGGTCGGCCAGCACCACCGTGTCCGACTCCTCACCGTCCACCACCTCGCCGTCCGGCGTCGCCAGCACCAGGTCGTCACCCAGCAGGTTGGGGTTCGAGTCGGTGCCCGCCGACAGGGAGATCCGCAGGTCCCAGGGGCGGACCTCGGGGAGCACGGCGACGTCCCCGATCCAGCCCGGGGCCGGTAGCGGCTCGGCCTCGGTCGGAGCGGTGGCTGCCCTGCGCTCGGCCTCCGCCAGGGTCGCCCGGAGCTCCTCGGCGGGCACGGCCGGGGGCCGGGGCGCGTCCAAGCTCTCCCGGATCGCCCGCGCCGCCTCGGCCGCACGGCCCAGGTTGAGCTCGGTCATGCCGAGCCAGTAGCGGGCCGTGCCGTCCTCGGGCGCGAGACGGACCGCCTCGCCGAAGTGCGTCCGGGCGGCGTCGAAGTCCCCGTCGTGGAAGGCGAGGACCCCGCGGCTGAAGGCGAGCGTCGCGTCGGCCGCCGGAGCCGCGCCGGTGGCGGTCCGGCCCGGGTCGCCCCCCGCGGCGGCGAGGGCTCGCGGAGCCCCCGGCAGGGCCATCCAGAGGAGGAGCAGGGCCGGAACGACCGACCGGAGGAAGGCCGGAAGCCGGAGCGGATTCGGGGCGATGGGGCGTTCGTTCATGCGGTTCTCCCGTTGTGGAGGAGCCCGAGCGCGCTCGCGCCGAGCAGGAGGGCCAGGAG
>JASFUJ010000154.1:0-6921 GCA_050050355.1 Acidobacteriota bacterium | reverse complement strand
GGAGCGGAGCGTCACCGGGAGCCTGCGTGGGAGGGTTCGTGGAGCGCACGCGGCAGGTCCCGGAGGATCGGAGGCTCGGCCGGGTCGTGCAGCAGATCCAGGGCCGCTTCGAGGATCCGGCGCTGCAGGAGCGGCTCGTCCGGCGCGCCGAACGGATAGCCGAGGGGAAACGGCACGAACAGGGCGCGGGGCGGACGCACCGCCTCCGCGATCTCGCGCAGGAGCTGGATCACCACGGTGGCGATCCCCCGCCGCTCCAGCTCGGCCGCCACCAGACTCACGGTCTGGTTGCACATCGGTCACACCGGCACCAGCAGCGCCGCGTCCACCCGGTCGCTCACCAGGAGCTCGGCGGCCCGGGGAGCGGCGTCCCGGATCAGCCGGCCGGGAGCGGTCACCGAGCCCATGAACGAGAGGTGCCGGGGCGCCACCGACCCGATCACCCCGTCGCGCGCCAGCTCGCGCACCCGCTCGACCGGAAAGGCGACGTTCGGGTCCCGGCGCATGCCCTCGTGGTCGAAGGACCGGCTCCGGTGGTGGTCCTCCAGGGCGGCCGGGTCCACGTCCCCCGGGATCTCCCGGAAGCTGGGGTCGCCCCCCTTGAAGGCGTGGTCGAACCGCTCCTGCCCGGTCAGGGTCAGGCCGGCGCTCGAAACCAGGGCCAGGCGGGTCCGGGAGAGGGGCCGGCCGAGGGGGGTCCAGGGCGTCGGATCGATCCGCCGCCAGCGGTACGCCTTGAGGAACGCGCGGTGGCGGAGGGGGAGGTCGCGGAGGCGTGCCATGGGGGCCATGGTACCGGCATGCGCTCCGTATGACGAGCGTCATGGGCGGCGGACCCGGAGGACTCTATCCTGGTCTACCGAATGGCGTTCGACCCGCGCACCCCTCCTGCCGAACGGAGGCCGACGACGACCGGCGACGGCCTGGTCCTCGAACGATTGGCCGGTTTATTCCGATATCCTGGAGGGGAATTCTCGGTCCTTCTCGCCGCCGCGCGGGCGGCCCTCGCCTCGGGTGATCCGGAGACCGCCGGTGAGCTCGAGCGCTTCGCCCGGGCGGTCGAGGGGGCGCCCCTCACCGAGCTCCAGGAGCTCTACACCCGGACCTTCGACCTGGACCCGGTCTGCGCCCTGGAAATCGGCTGGCACCTGTACGGCGAGGGCTACGACCGGGGCCGCTTCCTGGTGCGCCTGCGCGAGCTGCACCGGGAGCTGGGGATCGACGAGGCCGGCGAGCTGCCGGACCACCTGATCTCGGTGCTGCCGGCGCTCGCCCGGCTCGGGCCGGAGGACCGCACGGACCTGGGCCGGCGCTTCGCCGTGCCCGCAGTGGCGCGCATGCTCGCCGGCTTCGCGGGCCGCGACAACCCCTACGAGCACCTGGTGCGCGCCGTCGACCGGACCCTCCGGGCGGTCGTCGGTGCGCCCGCCCCGGCGCGCGAGGCGCCGCGCTCGCTCCCGAAAGGAGGTCGCTGAGACCATGCCCACCCACAACGCTACCGGGCTCCAGCTCAAGGGGAGCCCCGTCCAGGGGCTGTTCGGAGCCACCCTCGGCTTCTTCGTCGGCTTCGCCGCGGTCGCCCTGTTCGGGCCCACCGCCAACCGGTTCAAGGAGGTGATGGAGCTCACCCCGCTGATGATCGGGTTCCTGGTCTCCATGCCGGCGCTGTCCGGGTCGCTGCTGCGCATCCCGTTCTCCGCCTGGGTCGACACCACGGGAGGCCGCAAGCCCTTCCTGGTCCTGCTGGTCCTGTCGGTGTTCGGCATGCTCGGGCTGACCCTCGTGGTCTGGTTCCTCTATCCGGACGACCTGTCCACCTGGGTCTACCCGCTCCTCCTGCTGCTCGGCGTGCTCAGCGGCTGCGGCATCGCCACCTTCTCGGTCGGCATCAGCCAGGTCGCCTACTGGTACCCCCAGGCGCGCCAGGGCAAGGCGCTGGCGATCTTCGCCGGCTTCGGCAACGTGGCGCCGGGCCTGTTCTCGTTCCTGCTGCCGATCGCCCTGACCTCGGTCGGGCTCGGCGGCTCGTACCTGATCTGGCTCGCCTTCCTGGTCGCCGGCACGGCGCTCTACTGGGTCTTCGGCAGGAACGCCTGGTACTTCCAGCTCCGCCACCACGGGGTGGAGCGCGAGGAGGCGCGGGCGCTCGCCGCCGAGCACGGCCAGGAGCTCTTCCCGGCCGGCAGCCTGAAGGAGAGCCTCGGCCTCTCGGCCCGGGTCTGGCGCACCTGGGCGCTGGTGGCGGTCTACTTCACCACCTTCGGCGGCTTCATCGCCCTGACCGCCTGGCTGCCCACCTACTGGACCGAGTTCTTCGGCCTGAGCGCCGTCTACGCCGGCCTGCTCACGGCGGTCTACTCGGTGCTCACCTCGCTGATCCGGATCCTCGGCGGCGTCCTCTCCGACCACCTGCAGGAGGGGGGCGAGAACACCGCCGTCCTGGCGCTGCTGATCATGCTGGTCGGAGCGGTGGTGATGACCGTCGCCCAGCAGTACCAGCTCGCCGTGCCGGGCGTGATCCTCATGGCCGTCGGCATGGGCGTGACCAACGCCGCGGTGTTCAAGATGGTGCCCCAGGCGGTCCCCCACGCGGTGGGGGGCGCCGCCGGATGGGTCGGCGGCCTGGGGGCCTTCGGTGGCTTCGTCATCCCGCCGATCATGGGCTTCGCCGTGAGCGACCTGGGCGACCCGGGCTACCCGATCGGCTACGTCGTGTTCATCACCCTCGCCCTGGTGTCGCTCGCCATGGTCTGGATCCTCAAGTACGCCCGTTCGGCCGAGTCGCCGGGCCCGTAGAGGCCGGTCGGGCCGGTCCGAGCCCGGACGGCGCGGCGGATCAGTCGAGGATCTCCCGGAGACGGGGCATGAGCCCCTCGGAGCCTCCCACGCCGACGCAGCGCAGCACGTCGTCGAAGCCCGGCTCGTCCCGGAGCGGATCCCAGCGCGGATCCTCGGCCACGAACGGCAGGTCCCAGCTCCCCACGCGCTCCTCGCAAGCCCACAGCAGGTAGTGGATCGCCGGGCCGGTCTCCCCCGCGTAGACGGCGTACTCGGCGGGGATCGTCGGGTTGGTGCCCTGCGCCAGCAGGTGACGCTCGTCGTCGAACGACTCCCACCACGTACGGAGCATCTTCCCCACCTCGGGAACCTCTCCGATCCGGGCGTCGATCCAGTCCTCGCTCGGCGGCTCCTCGCCGGCGGCCTCGAGCTCTTCCCGAAACCGGGCCTCCCAGTACCGCTCGATCTCCCGGCGAGCCCGCTCGGGATCGCCCTTCTCGAGCGCGGCCAGGAAGAGCACCCGGTGGCTGGGCTCGTCGGTCGGCGCCAGGGCCAGGATCCGCTCGGCCTCCTCGATCGCCTGGTCGTAGCGGCGGGCGAAGAAGTAGAACCAGCCGAGGGAGACGTCCGGCAGGTGCCCCGGGGCCAGCTCCAGCGCCCGGCGCGCCGCGGCGATCCCCTCGTCGTGGCGGCCGCGGGCAGAGCGCAGGACCGCCTTCATGACCAGGGCGTCCACGCTCTCCGGGTCGAGCTCCAGGGCCCGGCGTACGTGCTCGGCGGCGCCGTCCCAGTCGAAGTGGAGGAAGAGGCGGGGGGCGGCGAGCAGCGCGTGGGCCTGCGCCAGGTCGGAGTCGAGCTCCAGGGCCCGGCGGGCCGCCCGCTCCGACCGGCGGAGGGTCTCCGCCCGGGGCAGGTCGTACCGGTAGAGCCACGCATCGCCCAGGGCGGCGTGCGCCGGAGCGAACGCGGGGGCCTCCTCGAGGGCGGCGCGCAGCAGCTCGATCGCGCGCTCCGCGTCGGCCACCGGGTCGGCGGAGTCGGTTCGGTCCAGGAGGTGGCGCGCCTCGAGATACCGGAAGTGAGCCTCCTCGGGGATCACCGCCGTGCGGACCGCCACCGGCCGCTCGGCGTCCGGGAGGCTCCGGACGGCGAGCACGGCGAGGATCGCCACCACCGCCAGGGCGAGTCCGAGGACGGCGCCCCGGGCCACTCGGCCAGGCCGTTCGGGGCCGAGACGAGGCGCCTCCACCACCGGCTTGACCTCGACCGGGGCGACGAAGCGATAGCCCCGCTTCGGCACGGTCTCCACGAACCGCGGGCGGTCGGGGTGGTCGTCGAGGGCGATCCGGATCTTGCGGATGCAGTAGTTGATCCCCTGCTCGCTGTCGACGAAGGTCTCGTCGCCCCAGATGGTCTGCCGGATCTCCCGCCGGGTCACGGTGACGCCGGCCCGTGCGGCCAGGAGGGCGAGCAACCGGGCCGGCTGCTGCTGGAGCGGGACCTGTGCACCGTCGCGCAGGAGCTCCAGGCTGTCCAGGCGGAGCTCGAACCCCCCGAAGAGGAGGCTCTCCGGAGGCGTCTCCAGACCGTAGCGTCGCTCGCGATCGACCTCGGACATCGGAACGGGCCAGCTCTCTCCCTGTGCTCTCGTGACGCGCCGGAGCGGCCCCGCGGCGTCGCCGCACCGGCGGCTCACCGGCGGCTCATCCGTGACTCATGCGCGCTCCATGGCCGCCCCCGGGGGCCGGATCTACCGTGGAGTCGAACCACGGACCCGGAGCCCGGGGCGGGAGGCCTGCGGACCATTGTATCCACCGGTCGCCTCCTCCCGGCGCCTCCAGAACGAAAGGAGACTCCCGTGACGAGAGGACACCTCGCCAGCCCGCCCTCCGGAGCCGGTACCCCGGCGGCCGGACGACCGAACGCTCCGCACCCCGCGCGCCGCGGACCGAGGTCCCGGCTCGCCTCCCTGCCCCTGCTCCTCGCCTCGATCGCTCTGGTGATCTTCGCCTCGCCCTCCCATCCCCAGGAGCGCTCGTTCTCCGACGCCACCCAGGTGACGGTAGTGGAGGTTCCGGTTCAGGTGGTGCACCGGGGCGAGCCGGTGCGCGGTCTGCGGGCGGAGGACTTCCGGATCTTCGACGAGGGCGAGCCCCGGACGATCTCCTCGTTCGAGAGGATCGACCTCGCCGCCGAGACCGCTCCGGCACTCCGCGGGACCGGGCCGGACCGGCCGGCGTCCGCCGCGCCGCCGACGGCCGCCGGCCCCTCGGGAGGATCCGCCACCCGGCGCCACCTCCTCCTCTTCTTCGACCTGGCCTTCAGCCGTCCCGAAGACCTGGCGCGGGCCGAGCGCGCGGCCCGCGAGCTGGTGGAGAACGGGCTCCACCCGTCCGACCTGGTCGGCGTGACCTTCTACTCGCCCCGCGCCGGGGCCTCCCTCGTGCTCCGCTTCACCAGCGACCACGACCAGGTGCTCGGCGTGCTCGAGGCGTTCCGCGCCCTGCTGCAGGGCCGGGGCAGCGGTGGCGGCGACTCCGAGCCCCGTGCCGCCGGGCGGCGGCGGATCGATCCCCTGGGTCTGACCGCCGGCGTCTCGGGCTCGACCCTCGCCGATCTGGGCCGCACCCAGGGCGAGCAGAAGCTCCTGATCGAAGAGTCGATCGCCTGGTCCGGACCCTTCGACGGCATCGGCGGTGGCCTGGAGCTCAACAAGCTGCTCAACACGGTCTGGCACCAGCAGCAGCAGATCGAGGACCGCCGCTCGGGCGACGTGGCGGACCTGGCCGAGGCCCTGGCCGCCATCGCCCGGGCGACCGCCGGGATCGCCGGACCGAAACACCTGGTGATGTTCAGCCGCGGCTTCGACGTCGAGCTCCTGCACGTCAAGACCCACGGCGACGCCCCGTTCCGCGGCGCGGCGGACTCCTGGTTCACCACCGGCGGCGGGAGCTGGATCCTGACCGCGGTCGACTCGGCGCTCGAGGAGCTGCGCCGCGCCGGATGGTCGATCCAGGCCATCGAGCTGGCGGGAACCACCGCCGGGTGGAACTGGAACTTCCGCGAGGGTCTCTTCTTCCTCGCCGACGAGACCGGAGGCGCCCTCTACGAGAACACCAACGACCCGGGAGTCGCCCTGGAGGAGATGATCGAACGCACCGCCGTCACCTACCTGCTCAGCTTCCAGGTGGCCGACCTCCCCGAGCAGCCGGAGCTCCGCCGGCTCCGGGTAGAGGTCGACGGCCTGCCCCGCGGCGCCCGGCTGATCCACCGGGCCGCCTATGAGCGCCCCAGGCCCTGGTCCGAGCTGCCGCTGGCCCGCCGCCGGGCGGAGAGCGCCGAGGCCCTGCTGGCGGGGGAGGATCGCGACCACCTGGGGGTCCAGGTGCTCGCCCTCCCCGTCCGCGACGGCCACGGGGGATGGTCGGTCCCGGTGGCGGTGGAGGTGGACGGCCTGTCCCTCCTCGCCGGAGACCTGGAGCGGACCCCCGGTGCCGAGATCTACGTCTACGCCTTCGATGCCGAGGGCGCCGTGGCGGACCTGGTGGCCCACCGGGTCGACTTCCGCAGGGCCGAGGCCCGGGGCCGCCTGACGGAACGCGGCCTGAAGTTCCTGGCGGACCTCTCGCTGCCGGCCGGGGGGCGCTACCGGCTGCGCTTCCTGGTCCGCAGCCTGCGCAACGGGGAGACCGCCCTCCGGACCGTGCCCGTGGAGCTGCCGGTGCGGAGCGGCCGCGCGGTGCTCCTGCCGCCCCTGCTGGTCGAGACCGACACCGCCTCCTGGGTGATCACCACCGAGGTCGATCCCGGGGCGAGCCACCGCCGGCGCCCGTTCACCCTCCACGGCCGGGCGGTGACCCCGGCCTTGGGGGCCGTCCGGCTCCCGCGGGACGGGAGCGGCACTGCGGCCACCGCCTCCGGTGCGTCCGGGGACCGGCTCGGGGGACGGATCCTGATCCTGGGCTACGGCCTGGGGAACGTGGCCGAGCGGCTCCGGGCCACCGTCTTCGACGGGGACGGTCGCCCCGCGGGAGAGGTCAGGTTCCTGGTCCGGGCCCCGGAGGACGGGGCGGAGCCGGACCTGGTCCTCGCCGCCCTGCCCGCGGGCCTCGCCCCCGGCGCGTACACCGTCCAGGTGTCGCT